>JBEPWW010000036.1:8016-12693 GCA_041642215.1 Salinimicrobium sp.
CGACTTATATGAAAATATCTGCATGAGAATAATAGGCACGTGGTGCTGGTAGACAATAACAGTGACAACGTAAAAAAGGCAAGGGATCTTGGCCTGGAAGCACTTGAAGGAAGTGTTTATGCAGATGATCTCCTTAACAATATAGAACTTAATGATGTGGGGTACCTGATGGCCATGACAGGCAACAGCGATATCAACAAAACGGCTATTACAAAGTTCACCAAACAATTCGGGGAGAACGGTTCCTTCAGGGTCATTTCTTCAGATGAAATGAATGATCCCGAAAAAAACCCTACAGAAGGTCTTTTCTCCCATACCGATGATTACATCAAGCTCACCGAAGTAGCCAGAAAATTCCCGACTATACATGAGGTTGTACTGAACAGCCGGTCTCATTACGCAGGGCTTATCGAGATCTCCAAGACAGACCCCGATATTATTCCGCTGTTCGTAAAATCCAGTTCGGGAGAGCTTAAGATCATTCCTTCCCACAGTTCAGAAGTGGAAATTGGCAGTGGATATCAGCTGGTCTACCTGGGTAAAAAGATACAGAAAGAGGAAGAAATTCAGGAAAACTTCGAAGAAGCAGTAGAAGAACTGGACTACCAGGATTAATCCTGCTCCAGTTCAGCAATTAGTTCTTCTGTGATTTCGAGGTTGTGATACACATTTTGTACGTCATCATCCTCCTCGAAATTTTCGACCAGGTCCAGGATCTTTTTGGCATCTTCCAATGGCAGGCTTACCGTGTTTATAGGAATGCGGCGTATCTCTGCGTTCTTGGGTTCTATCTCCAGCTCTTCCAGTTTGGCATTCATGGCACCAAAATCTGTAAAATCGGTATAAACGTATAGGTTATCCTCTTCCTTTTCAATGGTGGTGGCTCCTCCTTCTATCAATTCCAGTTCAAATTCTTCCATATTGAGGGCGATGTCTTCCCGGTCCAGGGTAAATACTCCTTTGCGATCGAATAAGAATTCCAGGGAACCATTGGTGCCAAGACTACCCCCGTTCTTTGAAAAGGTGGACCGTACAGAAGCCACCGTGCGGTTGGTGTTATCTGTTGTACATTCAATAAAGAACGCGACCCCGTGGGGACCGTAACCCTCAAAGGTTACCGCTTCATAATCATCAGCCTCTGCCCCACTGGCTTTCTTTACCGCACGCTCAATGGTATCCTTGGGCATGTTCACTCCCTTGGCATTGGAAATCGCATTACGCAGGGCCGGATTGGCTTCGGGGTCGGGCCCTCCCCCTTCTTTTACAGCCACGCTTATCTCCTTGATCGCTCTGGTAAATTGCTTTGCTCTTTTCTTGTCCTGGGCCCCTTTCCGGTGTTTGATATTCGCCCACTTGCTGTGTCCGGCCATTGGTTTGGTCTTTAGTCTGTAGTCTATAGTTCGGAGTTCGTAGAAGTTTATAAAACTATAGAACAAAATTAAAAAAATGAAGGAAGATGAAAGATTTGTGTTCAGGGCTAAATGACAAATATTTCTTAAAAGTTATATAGTAATCTGAAAATCAATTATTAAGAATCTATTTTTGACTTGTAATAATATACTGAAATGAAATTCAATTTTGAAGATTTACAGGTATATCAGAAAACCCTGAATCTGATTGATGCCGTTTATATCGAAACCCAAAAATTCCCAAAAGAAGAGAACTATGGCCTCACCTCTCAATTCAGAAGGGCTCTGTTTCCATAGCACTTAACATTTCGGAAGGATCCGGAGGGACTAATAAGGAATTCCGAAGATTTCTCAGGACTGCATCTAATTCATTGAAGGAGTGTGTCGTATGTATAACCGTAGCCAAAAGACAGGATTTTATCACAGATAAAACACATGATGAACTCAGAATCCGTCTAACAGAGATTGCGAAAATGATCTCGGGTTTAAGAACTTATCTGGAAAGAAAAATAAGAGTGAATAGAGATCAGATCTAATTCATTGCAAATGTGAGGTTGGCAAAATCCAGTCCTACAACTCTCCAGATAAAGCTACAGAGTTCCTGAATTTAAAAGCAGGAACTCCGAACTCTGAACTAGCTACTATGAACTATTTTAGTCGTTCAACTTCAACACCGCCATAAATGCTTCCTGCGGGATCTCCACGTTTCCTACCTGTCTCATACGCTTCTTTCCTTTTTTCTGCTTTTCGAGCAGTTTACGTTTACGGGAGATATCCCCTCCGTAACATTTTGCGGTGACATCTTTTCTAAGGGCTTTTACGGTCTCCCTTGCGATGATCTTGGCCCCGATCGCAGCCTGTATAGGAATATCGAACTGTTGCCTTGGGATGAGCTCCTTCAGTTTTTCACACATCTTCTTTCCTATGTCATAGGCATTATCAACATGCAAGAGTGCAGAAAGGGCATCCACCACATTTGCGTTAAGCAGGACATCCACTTTCACCAGCTTGGACTGGCGCATTCCGATAGGGGAATAATCAAAAGAGGCATATCCCCTGGAAACCGTTTTTAGGCGGTCGTAAAAATCAAAAACGATCTCTGCCAGTGGCATGTCAAAGGATAATTCTACCCGTTCTGTGGTAAGATAGGTTTGATTGGTGATCTCTCCCCGCTTTTCAATACAGAGAGACATTACCGGTCCTACATAGTCGGCCTTGGTGATAATGGTAGCCTTGATATAGGGTTCCTCCACTCTGGCAAGGCTGGATGGCTCGGGCAGGTCTGAAGGGTTGTTCACCAGGATGACCTCATCCGGGTTCTTGTTGGTATAGGCATGGTAGGATACGTTGGGTACCGTGGTGATCACGGTCATATCGAATTCCCGCTCCAGACGCTCCTGAATGATCTCCAGGTGGAGCATCCCCAGGAATCCGCAACGGAAACCAAACCCAAGTGCAGCCGAACTTTCCGGAGTAAAAACCAGGGAGGCGTCATTGAGCTGCAGCTTTTCCATGGAAGAGCGCAGATCCTCGTAATCCTCTGTATCTACCGGATAGATCCCGGCGAAGACCATTGGTTTTACATCTTCAAATCCCGGTACAGCCTCTGTGGTTGGGTGCTTCGCATCGGTGATGGTGTCCCCCACTTTTACTTCCTTGGCCTCTTTGATACCTGTAATAAGATATCCCACATCACCGGTCTTGATCTCCTGTTTTGGTACCTGTTTAAGCTTTAAGGTGCCTACTTCATCAGCGAAATAATTCTTGTTGGTGGCCACGAATTTAATATTCTGCCCTTTTTTGATGGACCCGTTTATCACCCTGAAATAGGTTTCCACTCCCCTGAACGGATTGTAGACCGAGTCAAATATCAATGCCCGTAATGGCGCATCTACCTTTCCTGATGGCGGTGGAATGCGTTCTATAATAGCCGAAAGGATCTCTTCGATCCCGATTCCTGTCTTTGCACTGGCCGGGATCACCTCAGAAGGATCACATCCCAAAAGGTCCACGATATCATCTGTAACCACCTCGGGGTTCGCACTTGGCAGGTCAACCTTGTTCAGGACAGGAATGATCTCCAGGTCGTTTTCCAGGGCGAGATACAGGTTGGAAATGGTCTGAGCCTGTATGCTTTGGGCCGCGTCTACTACCAAAAGCGCACCCTCACAGGCCGCGATGGAACGGGATACCTCATAAGAGAAATCCACGTGTCCCGGGGTATCGATAAGGTTGAGCACATACTGCTCCCCCTTGTAGGTGTAGTCCATCTGGATGGCATGACTTTTAATAGTGATCCCCCGCTCTCGCTCAAGGTCCATGCTGTCCAGCAACTGCTCCTGTTTTTCCCGTTCGGTGACCGAGCCGGTAAAATCCAGTAGCCTGTCTGCCAGGGTACTTTTCCCGTGGTCTATATGTGCGATTATGCAAAAATTACGAATATGCTTCATGTGTCGTTTTCCAAGATAATGCTCCCTCTGGGAGAGCATAGGTTTAAAAGATACAAATATAGTTTTTTTAAAGGGCACTAAAGAAATATTCTTTTAAGGAAACCCCGCAATTTTTTTGGTCTTTTGCGCAATGGTTCAGGAGGTTCGTATAAAATGTTGCAGACTAAAAATCAGGGATAATATTTAAGCTTTATTTAGGAAATGTATATCTTGGTGCCGGTTCAAAAATCACAGTTATAACACGTTTTTATCCCCCTGTCCCACATGGAAACTAAAACCCGGCCCCAAACGGGCTCTCATTCAGACACCAATAGATCCATCATCATCATAGGTGCTTTATTCTTCATCTTCGGATTTGTTACCTGGTTGAATTCCGTTCTGATTCCTTACTTAAAAATTGCCTGTGAACTCAACAACTTTCAGTCCTACTTAGTGGTTACCGCCTTTTATATTTCTTACTTAGTAATGGCTGTTCCTTCTGCGAGAATATTAGAAAATACTGGATATAAAAAAGGCATGTCCCTTGGATTAATGGTCATGGCGGTGGGTGCTATTATTTTTATCCCCGCAGCCTATTCACGAACCTATGGCATGTTTCTTTTCGGATTGTTTGTCCAGGGTACGGGGTTGGCGATTCTCCAAACAGCGGCCAATCCCTATGTTACCGTTTTAGGACCTATTGAAAGTGCCGCAAAAAGAATCAGTATTATGGGAATCAGCAACAAGGTAGCTGGAGTCCTTGCCCCTATTGTACTGGGAGCAGTACTATTCAGTTCTTCTGAGAATCTTTTGGAAACGATAGATGAATTGATCGGTGC
>JBEPWW010000037.1:0-12642 GCA_041642215.1 Salinimicrobium sp.
ACCCGAAGTTTTTGCCAGGTTCTTGCGCTCGGTGAGCATGTTGATGAGCGAAGACTTGCCAACATTACTCCGGCCAATAAAAGCATATTCGGGTAATTTACTGTCGGGACATTTGGAAACTTCGCTGTTGCTTATGACGAATTCGGCTGACTTTATTTTCATGGCAGAAAATTAAATGTTTCGGTCTTTCAGCCACTTGTACAGGATCTGGTTAAAGGCGTCGGGGTGCTCCATCATGGCTGCATGTCCGCATTTTTCGATCCAGAAAAGATCAGAATCGGGAAGGAGCCGGTTGAAATCTTCAGCCACTTCAGGAGGGGTTACGTTGTCATTGCGTCCCCAAATGATGCAGGTAGGTGTGTGCATTTTGGGCAGGTCTTTTGACATGTTATGGCGAATGGCGCTCTTCGCGATCGCAAGGGTCTTGATCAACTTGTTGCGGTCATTTACGGTTTCAAATACATCATCCACAATTTCTTTGGTAGCAACTTTTGGGTCATAGAATACATTTTCAGCCTTTTTTCGAATGTATTCATAATCACCGCGCTTAGGGTAACTTTCTCCCATTGCGCTTTCATAAAGGCCGGAGCTGCCCGTGATCACAAGTGCTTTCACGCTTTCAGGAAACATCTTTGTGCCTAATAGCGCGATGTGCCCGCCCAGCGAATTCCCCAGTAGAATAACCTCCTCATAGCCCTTCATGTCAACGAACTCCTTGAGATATTTTGCGAAATTGGCTACGCTTGTTTTTAACAAAGAGAGGTTGTATAGTGGCAGATCCAGGATGATCACCTTGTATCCTTTTTTAGGAAAAAAATCTAAAACACCTTCAAAATTACTCAGTCCCCCCATCAAACCGTGGAGGATTATAAGAGGAGTACCTTCCCCTTTCTCTACAAAACTGAATTTTCCTTCTTCCCTTAAATTATTTTTCATGGATTGCCTTTGCGGTTAGCATCGCAAATATAGCGATTTGAATACAAGTATAAAGATTTTACATAATTCTATCACTTTTTTCCTAATTGAATTATCATTTTTTCCTGTGTACCTGCTATGGAGCCTTTAGTATTTATTTAACAATTTTCTTTTCCAAGTGAAACGCCTTCAGTTAGTTGGTTTTTCCTGACATAAGATTATTTTCTGAGGGTGAATTTATCAACAAAGTGGTAAAAGGTGGTAAAATGTGGTATTATTTTCAATATATTTGAAACGTAAACTAGTTTAAGTGGTAAATCTCATTGGCACATACGAATGCAAAGTTGATGCGAAGGGGCGGTTAATGGTCCCCGCCGCCATCAAGAAGCAGCTGGCGCCCATTCTCCAGGAGGGTTTTGTGCTAAAGCGGTCTGTGTTTCAGCCCTGTCTCGAACTTTATCCCATGGCAGAATGGAATGTGGTGATGGCAAAAATGAATAAATTAAACAGGTTTAAAAAGAAGAACAATGATTTTATAAGGAGGTTTACGGCCGGGGTGAAAACTGTTGAAGTGGATACCAACGGGCGCCTTCTGGTTCCTAAGGATCTTGTGGGTTTTGCCGGAATAGAAAAAGAGATCGTCCTGGCTTCTGCGGTGAACATCATCGAGATCTGGGATAAAGAGAAATATGAAAATACCATAGAGGACGCCACCGACGATTTCGCGGATCTGGCTGAAGAAGTTATGGGAAATGATGAAGAATATGCAATATCATAATCCTGTTCTGTTAAAAGAGACAGTAGACGGACTCAACATCAGGGAAGATGGGGTCTATGTGGATGTCACTTTTGGTGGTGGGGGACACTCGCGGGAAATTTTAAACCGCCTTGGGCCTAACGGGAAGTTATATGCGTTTGACCAGGATGTAGATGCCCTGGAAAATGCAATTGAAGACGATCGATTTACGTTAATCAATGAGAACTTCAGGTTTATAAAACGGTTTTTGAGATTTTACGGGGTGCGTAAAGTGGACGGCATCCTGGGGGATTTCGGGGTTTCTTCGCATCAGTTTGATGTCGCTGAAAGAGGCTTTTCAACCCGTTTTGAATCTGCTCTTGATATGCGAATGAATCAAAAAAGCAATTTGAGCGCTCACCAGGTGGTCAATGACTATGAAGAAAAGGAATTAAAAGCGGTGCTTTTTAATTATGGCGAGTTACGCAATTCATCCAAAATAGCGAGAGCTATTGTTTCTGCGCGTAAAGAGGAGGAGATAAAGACAAGTGAGCAACTCAAAGAGGTGTTGAAGCCTTTTCTGCCAATGGGGAAGGAGCATAAGATCCTCGCGCAGGTCTATCAGGCAATAAGGATCGAGGTAAATCAGGAGATAGAGGCTTTAAAAGAGTTTCTTCTTCAAACCGAAAATTTGCTTAATTCGGGGGGGAGGTTAAGTCTTATTTCCTATCATTCTCTTGAAGACAGGCTGGTAAAGAGGTTTATTAGGAGTGGGATGTTCCAGGGGGAGCCTGAAAAGGATTTCTACGGAAATATTTCGGTTCCTTTTAAAAAGGTAGGGAAGCTCATCGTACCCTCTGCTGAAGAGATCAGGAAGAATAACCGCGCCAGAAGCGCGAAACTGCGAATAGCAGAAAAACTTTAGATCCCGGGGAAGGAGAAATGAAAGAGAGTTTTTACGACATATTAAAAGGTAAGTTTCTTGTAAGCAATGATGCTTTTAATAACTGGCGGTTCATCCTTTTCTGCACAGTATTGGCAATAATCATGATAGGTAGTTCCCACAGCGCAGAGAAAAAGGTGCATGAAATTGCCAGGCTTAACGATGAGGTGCTGGAGCTAAGGAGTGAATTTTCAGACAGGCGTTCCTATCTCATGCGAATGAAGATGGAATCAACCATTAGCAGGAAAATGGCGGGAAGAGGGATTGCGCCTTCAGAGACACCGCCAACCAAGATCATAATCAAACAAAAACCTTAACCTTCAATGGCTAACACCGAAAAGAACATATTGAACCGGTTGTACTTTGTTGCAGGGTTTATGTTCCTCTTTGCTGTTGCAGTGGGGGCGCAACTTATCAACATACAGTTCGTGGAGGGGGAGAAATATCTGGAACTGGCCCAGCAAAGGACCTATAAGAACTTCACCATTCCGGCCAACCGCGGGAATTTGTATGATGCCAATCACAACCTGTTGGCAACCTCGGTTCCCAAGTATGACATTCGGTTTGACGCGGTTACCGTCTCAGATAAGAATTTTGAAGAGTTTCTTATCCCGCTTTCGGAGGAGTTATCCAAAATGTTTGGGAAGTCCACCGCGCATTATGCCAAAACCCTCCGTACTGCACGTGCTAACAGGCACCGGTATTTTTTGATCGCACGCAACCTGGGATATGCAGAATATATAAAGGTCAGGGATTTTCCTATGTTCCGTCTTGGTTCCAACCGGGGGGGTATTATTGTAGAGCAGCGTACGGTGAGAGAGCATCCTCTGGGGAAGATGGGGGAGCGAACCGTGGGCTATGAGCGGCAGGATGAGAACGGTTACTTTACCAGAGTGGGCCTGGAAGGGGCATTTGGACCGTATCTTCGGGGAAAGGAAGGAAGACGGCTAAAACAACGAATAGCGAAAGGGCAGTGGAAGCCTATTAGTGATAATAATGAAGTTGAACCCAAAGATGGATACGATCTAATATCCACCATCGATGTAAAGATCCAGGATATTGCCCATCATGCCCTGCTCCAGCAGCTGGAAAAATACCAGGCCGATCATGGCTCGGTGGTAGTGATGGAGACGGCAACCGGGGAGATCAAGGCTATTTCAAATCTTGGGCGCACTTCACAGGGTACCTATTATGAAAAGCTCAATTATGCAGTGGGTGAAAGTCACGAGCCGGGATCGACCTTTAAGCTAATGGCGATGGTCGTGGCCCTCGAAGATAAGGTTATTGACACCAGTACAGTAGTGGATACCGAAAACGGAATTATTAGCTTTTACGGTAAAAAAGTCCGGGATTCCAAAAGAGGCGGATATGGAAAAATTTCAGCAGCCAGAGCCTTTGAGGTTTCTTCAAATGTGGGTATCGTAAAACTTATTCAGGAAAATTATAAAGATCAGCCCGAAAAATTCGTTAATGGATTAAAGAGGATGAACCTTGACCAGAAATTGGGACTGGCTATTAAAGGCGAAGGAGAACCATACATCCCCACCCCGGGCGACAGCAAGTGGTCGGGATTATCCCTGCCGTGGATGGCTTATGGGTATGGAAGTGTGCAGATCACTCCTCTGCAAACCCTTACCTTCTATAATGCTATTGCAAATGGTGGGGAAATGGTAAAACCCAGGTTCATTAAGGAAGTGAAGGAGTGGGATAAAACCATCGAGCGCTTTGAAAAAGAAGTGATCAATCCCGCTATATGTTCCAAAGAAACAGTTGCAAAGGTGACAGAGATGATGAAAAATGTTGTGGAACGGGGAACGGGACAAAGCCTTTATGAGGAGAATTTTTCCATGGCCGGTAAAACCGGGACTGCCCAGACAGAATACTGGATGGATGGATGGGCTTCCAACAGGAGATACATCTCTTCTTTTGTTGGTTTCTTTCCTGCAGAAAATCCCAAATATTCTACCATTGTAGTAATCCACAAGCCAGATAGTCGCATAGGGATCTATGGAGCAGATGTGAGCGGGCCTGTGTTCAAAAGAATAGCCCAAAAGATTTTTACAGATACCCCGGTGATCGACCAATTTGAGTCGCTGGAGGCGACCAACCCAGAGATCGATGCCAACTATGAGAAATACTTTGCAGCCGGAAGGAATTTCACAGGGGTTATGCCCAACCTTAAAGGCCTGCCGGCCATGGATGCCATTTCCATCCTCGAAAATCTGGGAATGGAAGTGCAGGTATCCGGGAAAGGGATGGTGGCCTTTCAGTCTGTGGCGCCCGGAAGAAAAATTGAAGGAAAACAAACCATTAAGCTAAAGTTAAGTTGATCGTATTAAAAGACATATTATATAAAGTTTCAATAGAAGCCGTGGTGGGTGATACTACCGTGGCCATTAATTCCATTCACTTTGATTCCCGAAAGCTGGGGTTCAATGATGTGTTTGTCGCCATCAAAGGTACAGCCTCAGACGGGCATGAGTTCATAGAGCAGGCTGCCGATAAAGGCGCCCTCGCCATCGTATGTGAAGAAATGCCTGCAAATATCGTGAACGGGATCACTTACATTCAGGTACAGGATTCAAAGAAAGCGCTGGCTGTGATGGCTGCCAATTATCATGAGAACCCTTCCCATAATCTTAAACTGGTGGGGGTAACCGGGACCAATGGAAAGACCACTGTTGCTTCCCTGCTGTACCAGCTTTTCACCAGGGCCGGTTTTAAGGTGGGCCTTATTTCTACTGTGGAGGTAAAGATCGGGGAAGAGAGCTTTAAAGCGACTCATACCACTCCAGATCCCCTTACTATCAACGCATATCTACGGCAGATGAATGAGGCGGGAGTGGAATTCTGTTTTATGGAGGTTAGTTCCCACGGGATCGCCCAACATCGTACTACAGCTTTGCATTTCGCCGGGGGTATATTTACCAACCTGTCCCATGAACATTTGGATTACCATAATACTTTTGCGGAATACCGAGACGTTAAAAAGAGGTTTTTTGACCAGTTGCCGACTTCTGCTTTTGCTCTTGTCAATGTGGATGACAAGAATGGCCGCATCATGGTGCAGAACACCAAAGCCAGGATATATTCCTACGCCCTTAAATCCTATGCAGATTACAAGGCGCAGATCCTGGAAAACGACTTTAGCGGGTTGCTGCTGAAGCTCAATGATCATGAGGTGTGGACCAAGCTCATAGGAACCTTTAATGCCTATAATGTGCTGGCGATCTATGGCGCTTCTGACCTGTTAGGGCTCAGGACTATAGAAAGCCTTAAATACATAAGTGAACTCACTGCGGTAAGCGGACGGTTCCAATACTTTATATCTGATAAGAAAATAACTGCGATAGTGGATTATGCTCACAGTCCCGACGCTTTGCAGAATGTTCTGGAGACCATTAACAGCATTAGGACCAAGAATGAAGAGCTTATAACTGTGGTAGGTTGTGGCGGGGACCGTGACAGGACCAAAAGACCAAAGATGGGCCAGATCGCTTCTGCCATGAGTACACGGGTGATTTTCACAAGTGATAATCCCCGCACAGAGGACCCTGACAGGATCATTGAGGAAGTAGAAGCGGGGGTGGAGCCACAGAACTATAAAAAGATCATGTCGATCACCAATAGGGAACAGGCCATCAAGACAGCCTGTCAACTGGCAGGTACAAAGGATATTATTCTTATCGCGGGGAAAGGCCATGAGACCTATCAGGAGATAAACGGGGAGCGTTTTGATTTTGATGATCTTAAAATCGTCACAGAATATCTAAAGGAAATAAATAAATAAGCCTCTCAAGAGGAAAGGACAAAGCTTATGCTATATCACTTATTCGAATACCTAGACAGCATATACCGATTCCCGGGGGAGAACCTGTACCAGTTTATTTCCTTCCGGTCTGCCATGGCGATCATTTTTTCCTTGTTGATCTCCACGATCTATGGAAAAAGGATCATCAACTACCTCCAGCGAAAACAGGTGGGGGAGAGCGTGCGGGACCTTGGACTGGAGGGGCAGAGCGAAAAAGCGGGGACACCCACTATGGGAGGGGTTATCATCATAATCGCCACTCTAATTCCGGTACTCCTTTTTGCTAAACTGGATAATATTTATGTGATTTTATTGATCGTAACCACCTTATGGATGGGGGCTATCGGGTTTATAGATGATTACATCAAGATATTTAAAAAAGACAAAGAAGGATTAAAAGGTATATTTAAGGTAATAGGACAGGTAGGGCTTGGGGTTATCGTGGGAGCGACACTCTTTTTTCATCCCGATATCACCATAAAGGAGAACCCGGTGGTGCCGGGGCAAAAGCAGGCGGTGGAACTGATATCTTCTGCCGAAGAAGTGGATGTGGCCAATGAAGAAAAGTCCACCAAGACCACCATCCCTTTTGTGAAGAACAATGAATTCGACTATGCGAGTTTGATAACCTGGATCGATCCGGGTCTTGCCAAATATGCCTGGCTCATTTTCATTCCTATTGTTATTTTCATAGTTACCGCGGTTTCCAATGGTGCAAACCTCACCGATGGGATCGATGGGCTGGCAGCCGGGACATCGGCTATCATAGTCCTCACCCTCGGCCTGTTCGCCTGGGTATCTGGTAACATCATCTTTTCAGATTATCTAAATGTCATGTATATCCCCAGAACAGGGGAAATGACTATTTATATATCGGCCTTTGCGGGGGCGCTGGTAGGTTTCCTTTGGTATAATACTTATCCGGCCCAGGTTTTTATGGGGGATACGGGAAGCCTTACCATTGGTGGCATCATCGCGGTGCTGGCCCTGGCGACTCGAAAGGAATTGTTGATCCCCATCCTGTGCGGGGTGTTTTTGATCGAGAACCTCTCTGTGGTAATGCAGGTGGGCTGGTTCAAATATACCAGGCGTAAATATGGGGAAGGGAGAAGGGTATTTTTGATGTCGCCCCTGCATCATCATTTCCAGAAGGCAGGCTTTCATGAAAGCAAGATAGTAGTGAGGTTTTGGATCATTGGTATTTTTCTGGCGATCGTGACCATAGTCACCCTGAAGATACGGTAATTATAATAGGGACAGGGTCCCGTCTAAAGTTGAAACAAAAGAAAGTGGTAAATCAAAACAGCACATCAGAAAATGCGAAACAGTCCTTCCTTGTCATTCTTGGCGGGGGTGAAAGTGGTGTGGGGACCGCCATTCTTGCTAAAAAGAAAGGCTACCGCGTATTTGTTTCAGATTTAGGCAGGATTGAGGAGCATTACAGGAAGAGCCTGGAAGATTACGGAATTGAGTTTGAGGACGGGCAGCATTCCGAAGAAAAGATACTTGCCGCAGACCTGGTGATGAAAAGTCCCGGCATACCCGAGAATGCTCCTATGGTAAATAAGTTGAGGGGAAAAGGGATCAGGGTGATCTCTGAAATCGAATTTGCGGCGCAATACACCAACGCCACTATAGTGGGGATCACCGGTAGTAACGGGAAGACCACGACCACTAAACTCACCCATCATGTCTTAAAAAACGGTGGGTTGAACGTGGGAATGGCTGGCAATATTGGCCAAAGTTTCGCACGACAGGTGGCCGAGAAGGAGGTAGATGTATATGTGCTGGAGCTTAGCAGCTTTCAGCTGGACGGGATCGAAAAGTTCAGGCCGCATATTGCTGTGCTTACCACCATTACCCCAGACCATCTGGACCGGTATAACCATAACATACATGAATATGTATCCTCTAAGTTTCGCATTACCCTCAACCAGGAAGAAGAGGATTTCTTCATATATGATGCAGATAACGAATTAATTCAGGAATGGCTTAAAGAACATACGGTAAAAGCAGGAAAATTGCCGTTTTCGCTCCAGAAGGAGGTGGAGAACGGCGCCTTCATCAAAGATGACCAAATCACTATTACTATCGATAATAACCAATTTACCATGCCAACATCAAACCTAGCCCTCGAAGGCAAGCATAACACTAAAAATGCCATGGCTGCCGCCACGGTCGCCCAGTTGCTGCGAATTAGAAAAGAAACCATCAGGGAAAGTCTTGAGAATTTTCATGGGGTGGAGCACCGTCTTGAGAAGGTTTTAAAGATCAACAATGTGCTTTACATTAATGACTCCAAGGCCACCAATGTAAATGCCACCTACTATGCTTTGGAAAGCATGGAGTCTGAGACCGTATGGATAGTGGGAGGGACAGATAAAGGCAATGATTATACTGAATTGCTGCCGCTGGTGAACGAAAAAGTAAAGGCTATTATTTGTCTGGGTATCGATAATACCCCTATCATGAATGCCTTCAGCAATTGTGTGGATGTGATCGTGGAGACAAGGTCTATGGAAGAGGCGGTCAAAAAGGCCTATGAGTTCTCTGAAAAGGGAGATACGGTACTGCTTTCGCCGGCCTGTGCCAGTTTTGATCTTTTTAAGAACTACGAAGACAGGGGTCGACAGTTTAAGGACGCGGTAAGAAACTTATAACAAAAATAGAAAGCAGGTCAGAGAAAACTTTACATGAGTAAGATCTTTTCAAATATTAAAGGTGATAAAACCATCTGGGCATCGGCTGCATTGTTGGCAATATTTTCATTTTTGCCGGTGTATAGTTCCAGCAGTAACCTGGCATACCTCTACGGGGATGGCAGCACCTTTCATTACCTGGTGAACCATTTTATATACCTGTTCCTGGGTTTTGTGATCATGTTCTTCGTGCACAGGGTGCCATACCACTATTTCATTGGCCTCTCCAAGCTGCTCCTGCCATTACTTATCGTACTGCTCATATTTACCGTCTCGCAGGGAATCGTCATAGACGGGGCGAACGCGAGCAGGTGGATATCCATACCTTTTATCAATAAAACCTTTCAAACCTCTACCCTGGCAGCCGTCGTACTGCTTACGTACGTGGCGCGGCATATGGCCAAGGTGCAGACAGAAAAATATAATTTCAAGCAAAGTATCCTGCCTCTTTGGCTCCCCGTTGGGGTGGTGCTGGCACTGATCCTGCCGGCGAACTTTTCAACGACGGCTATCCTGTTTTTCATGGTCTTGCTTTTGGTATTCATTGGAGGCTATCCTCTAAAATATATAGGGATCATCCTGGCTGCAGGCGCTTTATTCCTAACGATGTTCATGCTGACTGCCAAGGCTTTTCCCGGGCTTTTTCCAAACAGGGTCGATACCTGGATCAGCCGGATCGAGAATTTCGCCGACAGTGATGATACAGAAGCCGATTACCAGATCGAAAAAGCCAAAATCGCTATCGCCAGTGGCGGCGTAACCGGAAACGGAATTGGAAAAAGCGTACAGCGAAATTTCCTGCCGCAATCATCTTCAGATTTCATCTACGCCATCATAGTGGAGGAAATGGGACTTATAGGAGGGATTAGCGTTATGCTGGCCTATCTTATGCTCTTTTTCAGGATCATTATTGTGGCGACCAAAGCAACTTCAGTATTTGGGAAACTCCTGGT
This sequence comes from Salinimicrobium sp., assembly GCA_041642215.1. Taxonomy (GTDB): domain Bacteria; phylum Bacteroidota; class Bacteroidia; order Flavobacteriales; family Flavobacteriaceae; genus Salinimicrobium. Next base: position 10,058 of record JBEPWW010000037.1, read on the forward strand.
GATAGGAGTAGGACTTCCCATAGTATTCCAGGCCCTGGTGAATATGGCCGTTGCCGTGGAGTTGTTCCCGGTTACCGGGCAGACCCTGCCCTTGATAAGCAGCGGTGGTTCCTCTATCTGGATGACATGCCTGGCCCTGGGAATGGTGCTGAGTGTGAGTGCAAAGAGACAGGAAGAGATCATCCAACAGGAAAAACAGGACGAACAGGAGAAGGATGAGAAAAATCCGCTCGAAATCTTAAGCGAAGCCATATGAAAGAATTGCGTATAATAATATCGGGAGGCGGAACGGGAGGTCATATTTTTCCCGCGATCTCAATTGCCAATGAAATAAAGCTGAGATATCCCGGGGCTGAGATTCTTTTTGTCGGTGCCCAGGACCGTATGGAAATGCAAAAAGTTCCCGAGGCAGGCTATGCTATCGAGGGACTATGGATAAGCGGCATCCAGCGCAGGATGACTGCCAAAAACCTTATGTTTCCTGTGAAACTGGTAAAAAGCCTGTGGAAAGCGCGGGATATCATCAAACGCTTTCGGCCGGATGTGGTAATAGGAACCGGTGGGTATGCCAGCGGGCCGCTCTTGCAAATGGCCAACCAGCAAAAGGTGCCAACTCTTATACAGGAACAGAACTCCTTTCCCGGGATCACCAATAAATTACTCGCCAAAGGTGCTGATGTCATATGTACGGCCTATCCCGATCTTGAGCGATTCTTTCCTGCGGAAAAAATTGTGCTTACGGGTAATCCCGTACGCCAGGACCTTATTGATGTAGAGAGCAAAAAAGAAGAGGCTTTCTCTTTCTTTAAACTGAAACCCGGGAAAAAGGTGCTCCTGGTGTTGGGCGGAAGCCTTGGTGCCCGAAGGATCAATGAGCTAATCGAAGAGAATTTAGCTGAATTTGAAAATAAAGACATCCAGGTTATCTGGCAGACCGGCTCTTTGTATTATGAGGAATATAAGGTCTATGATGAGAGAAAAGGGGTGCAGACTGTTGCCTTTTTGAACCGGATGGACCTGGCTTATGCCGCGGCAGATGTGATCATCTCCCGGGCGGGGGCGGGAACGGTATCAGAACTGTGTATAGTAGGAAAGACCGTAATATTCGTTCCGTCCCCTAATGTGGCGGAAGATCATCAAACAAAGAACGCGATGGCAGTAGCCGAAAAAGATGCCGCAGTGGTATTGGCAGAAAACCATCTGGAAACAGGTTTCCGGGAGATCTTTTTCCCTTTGCTGGAATCAGAAGATAAAATGAAGCTGCTGGCGGGGAACATTAAGAAACTGGCAAAGCCATATGCTACGGCACAGATAGTTGACGAAATAGAAAAATTAATTGCGAAATAATTACATGACGGACTTCAGGAACATACAAAACGTTTATTTCATCGGCATTGGAGGTATTGGAATGAGTGCACTCGCACGCTATTTCAAATCTCTTGGCAAGAATGTGGCGGGGTATGATAAAACAGGTTCGGCTTTAACGGGAAAACTTCAGGAAGAGGGTATCCCGGTATATTTAACAGACGGGGTGGAGAAGTTGCCGCAGGCCTTCATAGATGATAGATCAACCCTGGTAGTTTATACGCCGGCCATACCTGGGGACCATAAGCAGTATAATTTTTTCAGGTCAGAAAACTATACGCTCATGAAAAGGGCGGCAGTTCTGGGCAGGATCACAAGGGATATTTATACCCTGGCAGTGGCCGGTACTCATGGAAAGACAACCACGACAGCCATCCTCGCTTACCTGCTTAAGGAAACGGGAGCGAAAGTTACCGCTTTCCTTGGAGGGATTAGTGAGAACTACCAGAGCAACCTTCTTTTAGCGGGAAATGAGGTTATGGTGGTAGAGGCAGATGAATTTGACCGTTCCTTTTTGCAGCTTTCTCCGAATATAGCGGCTGTTACCTCTATGGATGCAGACCATTTGGATATTTACGGGGAAAACGAACAGTTGCAGCAGTCCTTCCTCGACTTCATAGCACTGGTGCCGCAGGATGGCACGCTGTTCTTTAGGAACGGGCTTCCCTTACAGGGTACCTCAGTAGGAATAGCTGATGCTGCAGAAGTAACTGCCGAAAATGTAAGGATTGAGAATGGCAGTTACCTTTTTGATCTCAACTTTCGGGGAGAGATTATTAGCGGGTTCCGGCTGCAGTTACCGGGAAAACATAATCTGCTCAATGCGGTAACGGCCCTGGCCATGGCGATAGAGTATGGTTCCCCGAAAGAGGGATTAGTGACTGCCCTGGCAGGTTTTAAAGGAGTTCACAGAAGGTTTTCATACAGGATCCATACAGATGACCGGGTGCTGATCGATGATTATGCACACCATCCTGCCGAAATTACCGCGGTGCACCAGGCTGTAAGAGAGATGCACCCGGGGAAGAAAGTGCTGGCGGTATTCCAGCCCCATCTTTTTAGCCGAACCAGAGATTTTGCAGCTGATTTTGCCGAGAGCCTGAACGTAGATGAGGTATATTTTATCTCCGGCCCAGATTTCCTCGAGATCCTGCAGTTCTTCGTTGAACTGGCGCAGGATGTCGTCGGTGATTTCCCAGTCGATGGAGAGAATGATTGAC
>JBEPWW010000038.1:0-12492 GCA_041642215.1 Salinimicrobium sp.
GTAGGGTCTCTTTTTGGCGGGGATCCCACATAGACAGAAGCATGGCTTTGGCCTCTTCATTCTCCACTCCTCCATCTTCAGCACTCCAGTGAAGCTCTTCCGGAACCCGGTTCTCATCCAGGGTCACATTAATATTGATATTTGATTTCTTAAACTTTGTCATGATTTCTTAGGTTTGTAATTTGATTTTTTAAAAATAGTCTCAGCGTCTGTTTCCAGCATTTCCTGTAGAGGCACTTCCTGCCTGTCCATATATTGCCTTACGATCTGCCATCCCACATACTGCCCCAGTTTTGGGGGTGCCTCCTGGTCCAGCTCGAGGTAGAACTTGGAAAAAGGGGCCGGATATAAGAAACGGGTATACAACTGGGTATCGGAGTCATATAACAATTCTTTTTCAATGAAATACCTCCAGATCTGTTCTTCATTTCTTTTTGCCCAGTCCAGCTCCTCGGGGGTATAACCGATCTTTCGGGCATCACTCTTAAAAGGGATCAGCCTGTCCTGAAGGTATAGCATCTTCCCATAGTAGATCATATGCGCCAAAAATTCTCTGGCCTTCGGACGGGAAACAACCTTTTCAGCAAAGGCAGCAGCGGCATCAGACACGATCTGCTCCTGCTCGAAATTCTTTTTGAGGTAGGTCTGTATTCCCATATAAAAATGATGATCTGCCCCCAGGTACGTATCCAGGGAGATCAACAAAAGCTCATCTGTCCAGATAACCTTGTTACGGTAATCCACTTCAGAAGTAAGGGTAACCACGTGCGGTACAGGTGCATGAGGGAAATAGTATTTTATATGCTGAAAAAGGCCATGCAGCTCTTCCGTGGTTTCCTCGAGATCGGGAAAAGCAGCAGCCACCTCCCTGTTGATCTCCTGCTGGATGGTGTCGTTCATTTTAAGTACCCATACGCTGTCGGCAAATTGCCGGGGGAACAGGTAGGGATACTCCTGTTTCATCTTCGGCAGGCTGTCTGGTGTTGCCCTGGCAAACTCGCGATCAAACCGGCTAATCCTTACCTCTACCGGGATCTCAGCAATTTCTTTCTCCCTTTTATCATCCTTCCCGCAGGAAAGAATCAGGACCAATATTCCCAGTAACAGAAATCTTCTATGCATAGATGAGAATTAAGAAGGGTTTAACGCCCGGCGCTTTTATAATTAAAAGCCATTGCGTTACTTTTGTTAACAAAGATATTATTTCCAGCTTAAACAGCCCAAGTATGCAAACCGAAAAAGTGATCGATCACATAGTTAACTGGTTAAAGGATTATGCCACCAACTCGGGAACTAATGGATTTGTACTTGGTATAAGCGGCGGAATAGATTCGGCAGTGGTTTCCACCCTGTGTGCAAAAACCGGTCTTCGCACCTTATGTGTGGAGATCCCTATACACCAGGACCCGAAACAGGTTTCACGGGCGGAGAATCATATTCTTGATCTAAAGAAAAAATTTGCCAATGTGACGGATATACAGGTGAATCTCACTCAAACTTTTGAACAGTTCAAAAGCGCTTTACCACATGTTGAGCAGAGTCCCGCGCTCCATCTTTCCCTGGCCAATACCAGGGCAAGGCTGCGCATGACCACCCTGTATTATTTTGCTGGCCTTCACGGGTATCTCGTGGCAGGAACCGGAAATAAGGTAGAAGATTTCGGGGTTGGCTTTTTTACAAAATATGGGGATGGCGGGGTTGACCTGAGTCCCATAGCCGACCTAATGAAAAGTGACGTGTACGAGATCGCAAAAGAGCTCGGTATTTCAAAGGATATCATTCAGGCCCCTCCTACCGATGGATTATTTGGCGACAGCCGGAGTGATGAGGAGCAAATCGGTGCCAGTTATGACGAACTGGAGTGGGCAATGAATATGGACGAACAAAACAAAACAGAGGAAGAATTTGTAGGAAGAGAGAAAGAAGTGTTTTTGATTTACAAATCCAGGAACCGCGCAAACAAACATAAGATGACCCCCATTCCCGTCTGCAAGATTCCTGTTCATCTAAAATAACCCACCCTTTATCGAATAAATTGGGTTAAATTAAAATAAGGCTATATCTTTCCTTATCCCCTGTCAAATTCTTTTTATTAATTAACAATCAGAATTTTACAAGACCCTCACAAATGAAATTCTTTGTGCTAAAATTCAAACAATGACTACGATTCTAATTGCAGACCATCATCCCATTACCCGCATGGGGATTTCATCCCTTATCGAGCGGGAAGGTATTTATGAAGTTGTAGGAAAGGTGACCAACGGGAAAGATCTGTTCAAGTTTCTTCGCAATAAAATCCCAGATGTGCTTATCATGGAAATAGACCTTCCAGAGATCAATGGCATTACAGCCCTGCGCACCATAAAAATGGAGCATCCGGGAACCAAGATATTGATCCTGAGTTGTCATCCCGAAGAAATGTATGCCCTTAATGCGATCAAGGCCGGGGCAGCAGCCTATCTTTCTAAGACCGTTTCTACAGAGATCCTGAAGGAAGCTATCCACCAGGTAGCAAGAGGAGGTATATACCTCAATAAAGAGATCAGCGATAAACTCAATTCGGGTTCTTCGAGATCCAATAACCTTATTTCGAGATACAAGAAATTATCTACACGGGAGATCGAGGTACTCAACCTGCTCTCTACCGGAAAAAGAAATAAGGATATTGCCGAAGCGCTGGATATTAATGAAAAAACAGTAAGCACCTATAAGACCAGGCTGTTAAAAAAGCTGAAGGTGGATAACCTGGCTGATCTTATCAACCAGTCACGCCTGTTGCAGCTTAAATCTACATGACCCGGTTCAACTTATTGGACAGGACTCTTTTAAGATACAGGTAATCCATGATATCCTGAAGAATAGCTGGCGAGCTTTCAGCAGAGGCTTCTTTGACCTCCCTGTTAAGCTCGTCAATCTTTCTGTTTACCAGGTGCCTGCGAAGTGCCAGAATGGTTTCGCTCACCAGGCGACCAACCCTTTCTTTCTTCTCTGTGACAAAGATCTCCATTCTTTCCCAGTCATGAAGCACGTACTGCTCCTCCTCCATAAGGATCGTGGTTATCTCTGAAGCATTCTCGGGAGGCATCCTGTTTAGAAAGGATTCCAGGGAAAAATTCTCCTCTTCATTAAGACCGCTTATCACCTGTTGATAAATATCCTGGAACTGCTCATTAGCGAACTCCACCTCATCTTCCTGCAAATCCAGAAAAACTTTCTCAAACACTTTTGCCCGCTGTACCTCAGGCTCCATCACCATTTCACCTGTCTCATTCTCCTTTAATACGAGGTCTTCAAAATCCTCTTCTATGGTTCCATACAACAGTAGCAGGCCAATGATCTTCCTTTCCAGCTCATACAGTTCATCCACTTTGGTACGGGGAGCCGTGTCCTCCCGCACAACCTCAAAAGATCTCGTTTTCTGCTCTGCCGGTTTTTTCGACTGTCCACCTCCAGAAAGCTGAGCCAGGGTAGTAAAGATCACTTCTTCAGAAATATCCATAATGCGGGAGGTCTCCTGCACATATACTTCCTGCTGAATGGAATCGGGGATCTTAGAGATACTGCTCACCATATCCCGGATGAGGGCAGCTTTTTTGACAGGATCTGTTTTTGCTTCCTCCATAAGCAGGGAAGCCTTATAGTTGATGAAATCACGGGAATTTTCCTTTAGATAAAGCCGTATTTCTTCTTCAGAATTTTTCCTGGCAAAGCTATCGGGATCCTCCCCTTCAGGAAAAGCGCAAACTTTGACATTCATCCCCTGCTCGAGGATAAGGTCGATACCCCGTAAAGAAGCCCTTTGCCCTGCGGCATCACTATCGAAGAGAACGGTGATATTTTTCGTCAGCCGGTTCACCAATCTTATCTGCTCCGGCGTTAAAGCCGTTCCTGAGGAAGAGACCACATTTTCTATCCCACATTGATTGAACTGGATCACATCTGTATAACCCTCCACCACAAAACAGTTATCCTCTTTTGCTATAGCTTGTTTGGCATGATAAATACCATACAGCACCTTGCTTTTATGATAGATCTCACTTTCAGGACTGTTAAGGTATTTTGCTGCCTTTTTGTTGTTATCTAAAATACGGCCGCCAAAACCAAGCACCCTCCCCGACATGGATTGAATTGGGAACATGACTCGACCCTTGAACCTGTCGAACTGCTTCTCGCCTTTGACAATCGAAAGGCCGGTTTTTTCAAGATATTCCAATTTATAGCCTTTCCGGATGGCTTCAGAAGTAAAAGCGTCCCACTCATCCAGGCAGTAGCCCAGGCTGAATTTTTTGATCGTTTCCTCTGTAAATCCGCGCTCCCTGAAATAACTTAGCCCGATAGATTTCCCCAGGTCTGTATTAAGAAGGATGTTGTGAAAATATTTACCCGCGAATTCAGAAACCAGGTACATGCTTTCCCTTTCATCTGCCTGCTGCTTTTGCTCATCGCTCTGCTGGGTTTCCTCGACTTCTATATTATATTTCTTCGCGAGATATTTTATAGCTTCGGGATAGGTGAAATGCTCATGCTCCATCAGGAAAGCAACCACATTCCCCCCCTTGCCACTGGAAAAATCTTTCCAGATCTGCTTTACGGGGGACACCATAAAGCTGGGGGTACGTTCATCACTAAAAGGACTCAGGCCTTTAAAGTTGCTGCCCGATTTTTTTAGATTCACAAAATCGCCTAAAACCTCCTCTACTCTGGATGCCTCAAATACCCGGTCTATCGTGTTCTTGGAAATCAATTTATCGCTGAAAATTTAATGTTGAAAACTGTCCAAATGTAGCAATAAAAAAAGGAATGATCCGGAGAAAAAACCGGGTCATTCCTTTCTATCGTTATATTCGGGAGCTTCTAATTAAGATCAAAACGCAGCCCCAGAGAGACGTTATAAAGTTCGGGATTGGGATTGTCAAATAGGGGGTTAAGGTCGTACTTCATGTACAAAGCTGTTCCGCCCCAGCCCAGGTAACCGCTAAGTCCGTAAATAAGTTCATTGGTGTTGTAGTCCCCTTTGAGCTTTTGTTTCACGTCCTCCCCGTTTTCTGAGAATTTCAGCTTCTGCCGCTCCCCTATGTTAAATCCGGCGTAACCTCCCAGGCCAATCTTCAATTTATTTTTGGTGGAATACCACACCCTGTCTTTGGTTTCCACCTTAAGGGACGGTCCAATTTCAAAATGCACCGGGAACACCAGGTTATCCATTCTAAATTTAGATTTATCCAGATCAAGCCGATGTTCCCTGAGTAGCGTCAGGTCCCCGTCTTCTACAAAATACCGGTTATCTGTGGGTTTCAGTCCGTTGAATTGGAAAGACACGCCATACTTCACCCGCAACCAGTTGGAATTCTCGAAGACACGGGTCCTCCAGGCCCAGCCTATCTCAAAGAAACGGCTTCCTCCTACCTTGAACTCAGAATCATTAAGGGACTGGTCTCTCTCCAGGGCATTGTTGAATCCCGCCGCGATGACCAGGTGGGTAGAGGTCCTGTTATCCCTTCGCTTATAGAATATCTGGTCTTCATGCTCCCGGTCGTCCCTTGCTGCCTTGTCCTGGTTTTCCTTCTTTTGCTCCTCGTCCCGTGAGAGCAAAGCAATCTGGTTATCAATGATGGCCACCCGGTTTTGAATATTCTGCGCATGCTTCCTGGCCGCCTTTTCCTTTAGCTCTTCCGCTTCTTCCTTACCTATTTTTTTATTGTTCAAAAGTCGGTTGATGTTTTCCACTTCATTCCTAAGGGCAGCTTTTTCTTCGTCAATCGCTTCCTCCTTCTGCTTTTCGAGGCGTTCGATCTTTGTAAAAAATGTCTCTTCCTGAGCGAGCGCGGGAAAGGAACCGTATCCCGCTATGAATAATGAGAAATAAAGAATAATAGTTTTCATGAGTTTTGATTTAATTATTCAGTTATCGCGACCGCTAAGAAATCTGTCGCACGACTATAACTAAAATGGTTATTTAAAGATTTCTGTTTGCGACCGCATTTTTAGCCCGGGAGAAACCGTCCTGAAGCACCTCCAGCACTTTTTTCCTGAAGGATTGTTCAAGCTGTGATTCCACGTCCTCCAGCAGGACTGCGGCGTTGACCCGCTTCACGATCTCTTGAGATCTTTCGGTACTTAATTGCAGAGAGGCCTTACGCAGCAAGGCGTCTATCTCGGCATCAGAAACCTCGCTACCGTTCTCTAAAGGTGATGAATCGGCTAGAGGCAAGTTATCTTTCGCGGGAACAATCCCCTGTTCACCGGGGATCAACCCGGGATCTGCAGGCCTTACTTTCTCAGGAGTTGATGCAATTCGATCATCCTGTACAGCTACCGGCTGCCGCACCTTTCTTTCAGGAACTTTTTCCCTGTTGGCCACGGCACCCTTCTTTCTTTCAGGTACCAGGCTGATAACCTCCTGTTCTTTTTCTCCGGAATATCTCTCTTCCTGCTGAATGGTCTCCCCGGCAGGGGAATCCACAACCTGCGGTACGGCTGCTTTGTCTTCCCTAAAGAACATAAATCCTGCGATCATGATCCCGGCTGCCAGGAAAGCTGCTATTCCAGTCCACCTCATAAACCGTCTGGCAGAATGGTTTTCTTCTGCGTCCAGTTTCCCCCGAAGCTTTTTCCAGCTTTCTTTAGAAGGGGTGATCTCCCTTTGCCCCAGTTCCTTTCGGAAACGCTCTTCATACTTAAATTGTTCCATAATCTATAGAAGTTTCGGTCTTTAACCTTTCCTGCAACATCTTCCTTGCTTTAAAAAGCTGGGACTTGGAAGTTCCCTCACTGATGTTGAGCAGCGTCGCGATCTCATTGTGTTTGTACCCTTCAATAGCATACATGACAAAAACAGCCCGGTATCCCTCAGGGAGGGAATCAATATGCTGCTGAATCGCTGCTACTTCAAGTCCCGACTCCCCATCATTAAAGCTTTGCAGCTCGCCGTTCTCCCCCTCCCTGAAATCAAGCTTTTTATGGCTCCGCAGGAAGGATATGGCCTCTCTGATCATGATCCTGCGAACCCAGCCTTCAAAGCTGCCTTCACCTCTAAAGCTGTGCAGATTGGTGAAGACCTTGAAAAAACCAGCCAGCATCACTTCTTCGGCATAGTAAAGGTCCTTTATATACATGCGGCAAACGCTCAGCATCTTTCCGGAGTAACGCTCATAAAGATGTTGCTGCGCCCTTCGGTTCTGCTTTGCGGCCTTTTCGATCAGCCGGGAGTCATTCTTAAAAAGCGGAATTACTTTCACTTATTTTGGTTTAAACCCTTTCTATTTAAATAGACGACTGAATTTAAGAAAAGGTTGCCTGATGCAGCCGATTTTTTTCGGGTTTTAAAGAAAAAGAAGAACATTAACGGGAACTCCCGCCTTAAAAACAGAATCAGCTTCAGGAGATCTCCCGGCCGGAAGATGACATAAACAAGTATAGATGGGTCTGATAATTCAGGAAACAGGAGAGGGAAGAAATTATTTCTTTCTTTCTATCACATAGTTTACCATAAGGATCAAGGAGTCCTTGTATGGGGATTCTGGATAATTCTCGAGAAGCGTCAGGGCTTCTTCCTGAAATGCTTTCATCTTAGAGACCGCATAATCGAGCCCCCCGTGAGCTTTCACAAAAGCGATCACCTCATTGACACGTTTCCTGTCTTTGTTATGGTTTTTTACCGAATTGATGAGCCATGCCTTTTCTTTTGGAGAAACCTGGTTGAGCACATAGATCAAAGGCAGGGTCATTTTCTGCTCCTTAATATCGATCCCGGTAGGCTTCCCTATTTTCTCCTGGCCGTAATCAAAAAGATCATCTTTTATTTGAAAAGCCATTCCAATAAGCTCCCCAAAGTGGCGCATTTTTTCCACTTCCTCAGATCCGGGTTTGACAGAGGCTGCGCCAAGGCTGCAACAAGCGGCTATTAAAGTAGCCGTTTTCTGCCTAATGATCTCGTAATAAACCTCTTCAGTAATATCCAGGCGGCGCGCCTTTTCTATCTGCAGCAATTCCCCTTCACTCATTTCCCGCACGGCCACAGAGATGATCTTCAAAAGATCGAAATCATCGTTGTCGATAGAAAGCAAAAGACCCTTAGACAAAAGGTAATCCCCCACCAGTACCGCGATCTTGTTCTTCCAAAGCGCATTGATAGAGAAAAATCCCCGCCTGCGGTTGGAGTCATCTACCACGTCATCATGGACCAGGGTGGCAGTATGAATGAGTTCGATCACCGAAGCCCCCCTGTAGGTACGCTCATTGACCTCTCCCTCAGAGACCATTTTGGCCACCAGGAAAACAAACATGGGCCGCATCTGTTTTCCTTTCCTGTTAACGATAAAATGGGTGATCCTGTTGAGAAGCGCCACTTGTGAAGACATGGATTGGGTGAACTTTTTCTCAAAAAGCTCCATCTCCTTTTCAACGGGAAGTTTTATTCTGGAAATTATCTTCATACGGGCTGCTAAGATAGTTAAAAGATTAATTTCTCAGCCACCCCTTTAACGAGGCTTTTTTACAAGCAGATATGATATGGAAAACCTACCGGTAACCAGGTTAGGATTTATTGGCCAGCTGGCCGCAGGCAGCGTCAATATCCTTACCTCTGGAACGTCGAACGGTGACGGTGATCCCGTTTTTATCCAGGTGGTCCACATACATATCGGTGACCTCTCCCGGAGCCTGCATGAAGTGGTCATCTCCAATAGGATTATATTCAATAAGATTCACCTTGCAGGGGACATATTTACAAAATCGCACCAGGGCTTCCACATCTTTCATGCGGTCATTTATCCCTTTCCACACCACATATTCATAAGTAATACGGCTCCTGGTCTTTTCATACCAGTATTCCAGCGATTCCCGCAGTTCTTGAAGGGGAAAGGTTTCATTGAAGGGCATGATCGAGGTACGCACTTCATCAATGGCAGAATGCAGGGAAACGGCAAGTTTCACCCTGGTGCCAGAATCAGCCATTTTTTTGATCATTTTAGGAACCCCCGAGGTTGAGACGGTAATACGCTTGGGGGACATTCCCAGGCCTTCCTTGGAAGTGATCTTGTCAATAGCCTTAAAAACATTATTATAATTCATAAGAGGCTCGCCCATTCCCATAAATACAATATTGGACAGCGGCTTATCAAAATACAACCTGCTTTCGTTATCAATCGCGACCACCTGATCGTATATTTCATCGGGATTCAGATTGCGCATTCGCTTCAGCCGGGCAGTAGCGCAGAACTTACAATTAAGACTACAGCCCACCTGCGAAGAGACACAGGCGGTCGTGCGCTTGTCTGTGGGAATCAATACAGATTCCACCGTTAGATCATCATGCAGTTTTACCGCATTTTTGATCGTTCCGTCGCTGCTACGCTGCATTTGATCAACACGAATATGATTGATCACAAAATTATCATCCAGCATTTGACGGGTTTCTTTGGAGATATTGGTCATGTCCTCGAAACTATGCGCCCCTTTCTGCCACAACCACTCATACACCTGGGTGCCACGAAAGGATTTGTCCCCCTGGGAAACAAAAAATTCCTGTAGTTGCTCCTTGGTTAAGGCCCGTACGTCTTTCTTCTCATTTTTCACGCTGCAAAAGTAGTAAAGTATTATTGAATCCCACCCAAACACCCAGTACAATTCTGGATTTCAAATGATTAAGTTTTAATCAAAAAATTAGCCACAAATTCACCATATCAATTGATTCATTTGTGGCTAATTCAGTATGATTAAATTCTATTAAAGAATAAGCATGGCATCCCCGTAGGTATAGAACCTGTATTTTTCCTTCACCGCTTCTGCATAGGCTTTTTTCATGAAATCATGGCCTGCAAACGCAGATATCATCATCAGTAAAGTTGATTTGGGTGTATGGAAGTTCGTGATCATACAGTTGGCTATACTGAAATCATACGGAGGAAAAATAAATTTGTTTGTCCACCCGCCAAATTCGTTCAGCGTTTTATTGGAAGAAACAGAACTCTCCAAAGATCTCATTACTGTAGTACCAACGGCACAAACCTTTCTTTTTTCCTGAATTGCCTTGTTGATGGTATCCACTGCAGGCTTTTCAATAAAAGCTTCCTCACTGTCCATTTTATGTTTGGATAGATCTTCCACCTCAACAGGGCTAAATGTACCAAGACCTACATGCAGGGTTACTTCTGCAAAGTCGATCCCTTTTATTTCCAGGCGTTTCAAAAGATGCTTGGAAAAGTGCAATCCTGCAGTAGGAGCCGCCACAGCACCTTCGGTTTTAGCATAGATCGTCTGGTATCTCTCCTGGTCTTCTGGCTCTACCTCCCTTTTTATATATTTTGGAAGCGGTGTCTCCCCCAGTTCGGTAAGTTTGTTCCTGAATTCCTCATAAGATCCATCGTAAAGAAAACGCAGGGTCCTCCCTCTCGAGGTCGTGTTGTCTATTACTTCGGCAACAAGACTTTCATCTTCTCCAAAGTACAGTTTGTTCCCAATACGAATCTTTCTGGCAGGATCTACCAGGACATCCCATAACCGGGTCTCGGCATTTAATTCCCTCAGCAAAAACACCTCAATACGAGCACCTGTCTTTTCCTTATTTCCAAATAAACGCGCGGGAAATACTTTGGTATTGTTCAGTACCATCACATCATGCGGTTCGAAATAGTCAATCAGGTCTTTAAACATTTTGTGCTCAATCGTCTGATCCTTCCTGTTCAAAACCATCAAACGGGATTCATCCCTGTTTTCTGCAGGATACTCTGCCAGTAATTCTGGCGGAAGATCACAGTTGAAGTGCGATAATTTCATTCCCATATTATAGTAGATTTAAAAGCTGCAAATATACAACCTCGAAATAGGGGTTGTCAAGCAAATAGCAGTTTATTTAATTATTATTCAAAAAAAACAGACAATGAATAAAATTTTTAGAAGATCCTTAAGGAGTGATTTCCTCTATTTTAAACCCTAGTAGCTTCATATCTTCCCAGAATGCAGGATAGGATTTGCTAACCACTCCCGCATCCCTTATGATCAAGTTGGTTCTAAGAGCCAAAGGAGCAAAAGACATCGCCATGCGATGATCATGATAGGTTTCGATCCCGATGTTCTCTTTTAATTTCTCTGTTGAATATCCCCTGATGGAATCTGACGTAGTTTCTGCCGTTCCTCCTAATTTCCTGATCTCATTTTCCAAAGCCAGCAGCCTGTCTGTTTCTTTTATTCTTAATGTATGCAATCCCTTTAATTCAAATTTGATGCCAAGTCCGAGACAGGTTACAGCAATTGTTTGCGCGAGATCGGGAGCATCAGCAAGATCCAGGCAAATGGACCGTGGCTTCTTTACTTGGGATTTGGAAAGGATGATCATATTCTCGGAAAAAACCGAATGCACCCCGAACTGGCGGTATATGTCTGCGATCACCCGATCACCCTGATGGCTCTTCTCCCGAAGACTGGAGATCCTGATATGAGCTTCTCCGGCAAGGGCAGCCCTACTAGAAACGTAGGAGGCTGAACTCCAATCAGACTCGACGGTCAACACCACCGGATCCAGGTTTCTCACAGCTTCGATACGAATGGTTTTATTCTCAAAAGATCCTTTTACACCTGCTTTTTTCAACAAGGCAAGGGTCATAAGGATGTACGGGGTAGAAGTGACCTTCCCTTTTAATTGGATCTCCAACCCGTATGTAAGGGAGGGTGCTATAAGCATTAGGGCAGAAATATACTGACTACTCACATGTGCCTCAAGACATACTTTTTTTTGTACGAGTTTCTTCCCCTTTATAGCCAGGGGAGGACACCCCTCCTGCTGCAGGTATTCGATGTCTGCCCCCAGGTCCCGTAAAGCTTCTACAAGAAGTTTTATTGGACGCTGCTGCATTCGCTCACTTCCAGTAAGCACCACCTGCTTCCCTTCTATGGAAGCATAATAAGCTGCCAAAAAACGCATGGCTGTTCCTGCATGGTGAACATCCACAGTGGCATCCTCTGAAAGCAAGGCCTTCTGCAGGGTTTTGGTATCATCACTCTCTGACAGGTTCCTGATTTCTATCTGAGGGAAAAGCGCCTGTAGGATGAGCAACCGGTTGGATTCACTTTTGGAGCCTGTGATGACAATATCTCCGGAAACTTTTCCCGAATACTGTGGTAAACGAATATCCATTATGATCTGCTGCTTTGCATTTTCCTTCTGCGGCTGGTCATATAAATAGCGTATACAATACTGATCACTGCCTTTATAGCAAAGTAATTCTTCCATTTTCCATCCGCCCATTCCTCTTCGTAGATGACCCCGAAGTTACCGGACATGATCTCAGAGAAATGTGAAATGATTAAAGAAATACTCACAAAGAGAAGGAAAAACACGCTTGCCAGCTTAGCTACTTTCACCCAAAATTCTTTGCTCTTAAAATTATCCAGATATCCCATTTACTTTAATTTTTTATTGTTCTGGTGCCTGTCATGGTCCCGTTGTGTCTTTAACTGTAATTTTTTGTCGAAGGATTTCTGCAGATCGATTCC
>JBEPWW010000039.1:0-12486 GCA_041642215.1 Salinimicrobium sp.
ACTCGATCTCCACTACCGTCTCGTATGTTTGAAAACTCATTAAATTTATAACGAACATAACCAAAAAAGAAGGGATAGAGAACTACCGTCAGATACATTTTGTGATATCGATTTTTAGAAATTCCACCCTTCTTTTAATTTATTTAGAGCTTGAACAGTACCTGGATCCTTTCAAAAGAGATCGAATCAAAAGCGAGCAAAGGCGAAGAAATAAATTTGGTTTTAAAAATAATATGATGAATACACAGGCCTTGAAACAAGTAATCGGAATTGATGTGGCAAAAGAATCCTTATCCTGGTGCTTGGGGTCCTTGAGAATGGATCTAGACAAGGAATTTAAAACTTATCCAGATGTGGGCAATAATCCTAAGGGTTTTCAAAAGATCCTGTCATTAATAAAAAAGCAGAAAAATGAAGAGTTAGTAGTGGTCATGGAAGCTACTGGTGTATATCATGAGGCCCTGGCTTTTTTTCTTTATGAAAATAGTATTTCGGTTAGTGTAATGCAATCCGGTAGAGTAAAACGATATGCTCAGAGTTTGGATCAAAGGTCAAAAACCGATGCACTTGACAGTAGAATGTTAGCTATGTTAGGCTGTGAACGTACGCTTCCTCTATGGAGTCCTCCCAGAATGGAACTTAGAGAATTAAAGGCTTTAAGTCGCGAGCGTGGCGCTCTTCTAAAGGATAAACAGGTCATGAAAAATCGCATGCATGCCTCAGAAACTGCAGCATTCACCAATAGTAGAGAGATTAAACGGTGTAAAAAAAGGTTGAAAATAATTGATAGGCAACTGGAAGAGATCACAGCAGAAATGAAAGCTCTTATTAAAGAAGATGCAGAGCTTAATCGAAAACTTCGCTACCTGGAAAGTATTCCGGGAGTTTCGTTTATTTCAGCCGCGACAGTAATCGGTGAGACTTTAGGTTTTGACGGCATAACCAGTGCAAAGCAGTTGACAAGTTATGTCGGATATGACGTGACACTAAAAGAATCTGGCTCTTACAGGGGGAAATCCCGGATAAGCAAAAAAGGAAATAGTAGGATTCGGGGAATTTTACATATGCCTTCCATGACGGCTATCAGATCTAATCCTACACTAAAGGTGTTCTATGAAAGATTAAAACCCACTAAAGTAAAGCCAATAATAGCCTTAGTAGCAGTGCAGAGGAAACTATTGATTCTAATGTATACCCTGTGGAAAAATGAAACCAGCTATGATCCAAAATTTGAACAAAAAAAACAGCAAGACCAAAAAGATCTTGCTGCGCAGGATAGATTTAGTGAAGCACTAAGTCTTCCTTAAAATTTAATTCAAAAATACTTGTTTTTTCACACAGTACCTAAAAAACCATGTTTTTAAACTGCCACACATATTACTCTCTTCGTTACGGAACCTTTCCGGTAGGGGAATTGTGCGATCTGGCAAAGCAGCATGAAGCCTCCTGTGTAGCCCTGACGGATATCAACAGTACCTCGGCCTGCCTGAGTTTTTTAAAACTGGCGGCAGCATATGATTTCAAACCCCTGGTGGGGATCGATTTCCGGAACGGGGTATCACAGCAGTATGTGGGGCTGGCACGAAACAACGAAGGTTTCCGGCAATTGAATGCACACCTTTCGGCACACCTGCACACCGCAAAGCCATTTGAGAAGGAAGCTCCGAACCTGCCCGATTGCGCGGTGATCTATCCGCTGGAAAAAGTGATGGCCGATGGAAAAACGCATTTTCGGGAGAATGAATACCTCGGGGTTTCGGTGGAAAGCCTGCGGAAACTGAAATTCTCAAAATACCTGGAGTTCCGGGAGAAGCTGGTGCTGTTGCAAACGGTAAGCTTCCGGCACAAAAGGGATTATAACGCCCACCGGTTGTTGCGGGCTATAGACAAAAACATATTGCTGAGTCAGCTGCCGGAAAGCGAGCAGGGTTCCCCGGCTCAAAAAATGCTGCCCCGGGAAGTCATCCTCAGGGAATTTGCAGATTACCCGTTCATCCTGGAGAATACCCGGCAGCTGGTCACCGGCTGTGATCTTCGCTTCGGGTTCGGGAAGGCGCGGGAGAACCGCAACCTGCAGGTATACGGCAGGAGCCGGGAGGAAGACGCCCATACCCTGAAACGACTTTGTTATGAGAACCTGCCGCAGCGGTATCCCGATGCTTCCGAAGCTATTCATGCCCGGGTGCAAAAGGAACTGGAGGCGATCATTAGCCTGGGGTTTGTTTCGTATTTTTTGATCAATCAGGATATCATCAGGTATGCCAAATCGAAGAATTACCCGTTCATTGGCCGGGGGAGTGGGGCGAATTCCGTAGTGGCCTATATCATTGGCATCACCAATGTAGATCCCATTGAGCTGGACCTGTATTTTGAGCGGTTTATCAATGCCCACCGGCATTCCCCACCCGATTTTGATATTGATTTCTCATGGAAGGACCGGCAGGATGTAACGGCCTATATCTTTAACAAGTATGAAAATACGGCCCTGCTCGCCACCTATGTGACTTTTAAACGCAGGGCAGTAATACGGGAGCTGGGGAAGGTATTCGGACTTCCCAAGGCAGATATCGATAAGCTCTCTGCCGGCTATTTCAATTTTAAGGACCTGGATGAAATGGAGAAACTGGTGTTTCGCTACAGTTCCCTGATAGCCGGTTTTCCCAATTACCTGAGCGTACATTCGGGCGGGATCATGATCCTGCAGGAACCGGTACACCAGTATGCGGCTACCTTTATGCCGCCCAAGGGCTTTGCGACCATACAATTTGATATGAACGTGGCCGAGGATGTGGGGATCTTTAAATTCGATATCCTGGCCCAGCGCGGCCTTTCCAAGATCACCGATGCCATTGAGATCCTCAGGGAGAACCAGCCGGAAGCTGAGGTGGAGGATATGGAGAATGTGGCGGTATTTAAGAAGGATCCCCACGTCAATAACCTGCTCAGGACCGGGGACTGCATGGGAGTGTTTTATGTGGAATCCCCTGCCATGCGGGGCCTGTTCATCAAGTTGCAGACGGAAGACTACCTGGGGCTGGTCGCAGCCAGTTCCATCATCAGGCCCGGGGTTTCCAACGGCGGGATGAAGGAGGAGTACATCAAACGCCATCGCGACCCTGCACGCCGAAAGCAGGCGCATCCCGTATTGGCAGAGATCCTTCACGACACCTATGGGGTGATGGTGTACCAGGAAGATGTGCTTAAGGTGGCCCACTTCTTCGGCGGACTCTCCCTCGAGGAAGCCGATGTGCTGCGACGGGGCATGAGCGGCAAAAGACTGGCCGACGGGGATTTTGAACGGCTGGAGGCAAAATTCAGGAGCAACTGCAGGGAAAAAGGCTATTCGAATACCCTGGTGGAAGAGGTCTGGAACCAGATCCTCTCCTTCGCGGGCTATGCCTTCCCCAAGGGGCACTCTGCTTCCTATGCGGTGGAGAGCTACCAAAGCCTCTACCTGAAATACTATTTTCCGCTGGAGTTCATGGTCGCCTGTCTTAATAACGGCGGCGGATTTTATGATGTGGAGACCTATATCCAGGAGATAAGGAGGTGCGGCGGGCGCGTACATGCACCCTGTATCAACAAGAGTGAACATGCGACCGTTATCTATGGGAAGGATATTTATCTGGGCCTGGGCTATATTAAGGAGCTGGAGATAAAGGTGGTGCAACGCATCCTGGAAAACAGGAACTTCCTGGGGCCTTATCAATCTTTTGATGATTTTATCGACCGCGTATCCCTCTCTATTGAGCAGCTGAGCCTTTTGCTGAAGATCGATGCCTTTCGGTTCACCGGAACAGACAAGCACCACCTGTTGTGGAAAGCCTATTTTAAACTGACCAAAAGCAAAACGCAAATGGACCAGCAGCTGTTATTCAAACCACCGCACCGGGATTTTGAACTCCCCGAGCTCGCTCACTCCTTTTTGATAGATGCCTATGACCAGATGGAGTTGCTGGGGTTTTCGCTGCACGATCATTTCAAACTGCTAAAAGCCCCGGTCAAGCCCTCAGCCCTTAAGGCAAGGGACCTGAAGGATCATATTGGCGAAGAAGTGCAGATCTACGGCAATCTGATCACCGCTAAAAAGACCCCCACCATCAACAGGCAGTACATGTGTTTCGGGACCTTCTTTGATCCCGACGGGGAGATCTTCGATACCGTGCAATTCCCCCGCGCCACAGAGCAGTATCCGCTGCACAGCAAAGGCATCTACCTGTGCCGCGGGAAAGTAATGGAAGAACTGGGCTATCTCTATATCAGCATCCACCATCTCGAGCGACAGGAAACAGTGGGCGATCCCAGGTTTGTGGCCCCAGAAAAAAAGGGGTTATTGAAGGTGGGGTAGGGGGCGATACGTCATGCTGAACTTGTTTCAGCATCTTCATGTTGCAGGGTGCGACCTTGTTCAGGAGTCTCGCAACCAGTAGACCCTGAACCAAGTTCAGGGTGACGGTCCTGCAAAATGTTTTTCCTTGATGAAGGTCGCCAGGTAACTCAGAGTCCTGGAAAAAGATCCTTTAATTCAGGATTTGTTGATTTAATAAGATTCCATTTCCATTCCTTGTGCCAGTTCTTTAGTTGTTTTTCGCGGGCGATAGCCTGAAGGATATCAGTGAATTCTTCAAAATACACTAACACGTCTAACCCATATCTTTTCGTAAAAATAGACCCTGTACCATTTTTATGTCCGATAATTCGAGTATAAAGATCAGAGGTTACTCCAGTATAGAGCATTGTTCTGGATCTGTTCGAAAGCAGGTATATATAGCTTGATCTCACATTTCTCAATTTTTATCTTACGTCATGCTGAATCTGTTTCCACGTCATGCTGAACTTGTTTCAGCATCTTCATGTCGCAGGGCATCTTGTTTCAGGGTGACGGTGTGGCTATCAGTTAATCACCCCGCATACTTCTCCACTTCCGAATTCAACTCGGCTCCCAGGAGAATGATAAAGCTGGTAAGGAAAAGCCACAGAAGGAGTACGACCACGGCAGAGATGGAGCCGTAGACTTCTCCATAGCTTCCAAAGTTGCTCACGTAAAATGAAAAGCCCCAGGAGGCGATGAGCCAAAGGAAAGTTGCGAGCAGGGCTCCCGGGAGGACCCATTTGAAGTCGGGGCTGGGCCGGGCAGGGGCATATTTATAGATCATCCCCAGGAAGAAAACCACGATGAGGGCCAGTAAGATCCATCTTCCCCAGCCAATGAGGTTCTGAATACCTGAAGGCAGACCCAGTTGATCCACAAAGGCGGGAAAGGCTACAATAAGGGCCATGCTCAGGATCACCAGGATGATCGCCCCGAAGGTGAACAGCAGGGTTAGCCCGTTTTGTTTAAAGAATCCCCGGTCGTTTTTGGTGTCATAGGCTATATCCACCCCGGTGAACAGGGATTTGGTCCCTTTATTGGCACTCCAGATACTAAAAAGAATCCCTATAGCCATACTCCAGCCCAGGGCGGAACCCGAGGTTTCCATAAGGTTCTCCAGCTGGGTCTTGAGGATGTCATAAGCCTGTTCCGGCATTACCCCGGCTAGTTGCGTAAGCTGATTCTGGATTTGCTGGGGATCCATCGCCAGCCCGTAAATGGATACCAGTGCCCCAATGGCCGGAAAAATAGCGAGAAAGGCATAGAACGCGACCCCGGCAGAAACGATGGAGACATTGTTCTCCCCAATCTCATCCTTGACATTTAAACCAACTGCCTTCCATCCGGAACCTGAAATCCCGGAGGGACTTTCTATATTTCTACCTTCAATATTTTCTGCCATCATAAAAAATTTGGTTAGTACTGCTGTTTAGGGAGGTGTTCTTAAATATAAAAAATATATGTGCTGTGAAGGTCTGCAGCTTTATAAACAATTGTTAATTACCGGTCTGTGAGGAATTGGGTAAACAATGACCACTGCGATGCAGCTGTTAAGACGGGGCTCCTTATTTCTTGCCTTCCCCCATTTTTCCTGTTTTTCGCAGGTGTTCAATAACCGTAGGCGCTGTCAAACCATGCACAATAATGGAGATTAATATGATATAAGCGGTGATGGCGTAGAGTTCGTGCTTATACTCAAAGTGATCAAAGGTCATAAAGGCCCAGGACAGGTAAAATACAGAGCCTATACCACGAATTCCAAAGAAACTGATAGCCAGCTTTGTCTTGAGTGTATCCTTTGTGCCAAACAGCGCTACGAGTCCGGCCAGGGGCCGTATGAGAAGAACAAAAATGATAGCAAAAGCGATCCCTCTCCAGTCAGTAAGATCCAGGATCCCACTTAGGATAGAGCCTCCAAAGAGGATGATCCATATCACGAGTAAGAGGTGTTCCATTTCGGTAATAAAGTCGTGCAGTTTTTTCTTATAGTCCCCGCTTACCTTTTCATAGTAGCGTAGGCTGAACCCGGCGAAGAAAACGGCGAGGAAGCCGTATCCATAAAGCAGTTCGCTTACCCCATAGGTCATAAAGGTAAGGGAAAGGGCCAGGAAACCCACAAAAGTCTTTACTCCCGCATATTGATACAGGCGGTCCAGAAGAAGACCGATAAGCCAGCCGGTTAGAAGTCCCACGAGTATTCCTATGGCGATCTTTAGCACGAATTTATCCCAGAACCAATCGCTGAAATTAAAAGCTGCCCAGGTTCCTGCCTGGGCCACCATCACAGCCAGATAGGAAAAGGGAAAAGCGATCCCGTCATTAAGACCGGCTTCAGCGGTTAGTGCAAATCGTATATCCCCTTCGTATTCTTCTTCGTCCAGGGGATCATCCAGTTGTACTTCGGCGGCCAGAACAGGATCTGTTGGAGCCAGTACGGCAGCTAGCAACAGGGAGGAAGGTACGCTGAGGAGCAAAAAATAATTCCCGAGGAAATAGGCTGAGATCATACACAACGGCATGGTTACCAGCACGAGCAACAAGGGTTTTTTCCAGGATTTAAGCGAGTAATTGGCTCCAATTTTTAGACCGGCTCCCATGAGAGAGATGATCACAATGGCTTCAGAAAAATACATAAGCCACTTATCATTCCAGAGCGGGTCTGGCCAGCCTAGTGGGAGCCCCAAAAAATACAGCAAAAACCCGACTCCAAGTAAGAGAATGGGGGAGCTGATCCTGATCTTTTTGGAGAATGAGGGAAGCCACGCCATGATCAAAGTGGCAAATCCAAGGCCCGCCAGAATAAGGTAATGTTCTTCCATGGAACTTAAAAGTAGGATTTTTAACAGTAAGGAAGATTTCGGGAGTTCTTAAAACTTTGTTAGTTCTTCAAAAGAAGCTGAAAATCAGCCATAATATGGATATAATCCATTTCTATTATCGGATTAATTCCTAAAATAGCTATATTTGTGTATGGGAACAGAAGTATCTATAGAAATTAAGCGGTTCAAGGAAGTGCGGGATGAGAATCAATTCACCCAGTCTGAATTCGCTGAGGTGCTGGGGATCAAAAATTCCACAGCCGATATCGAAAGAGGGCGCACAAAGCTCTCGGGAAAGATCGTGGCAGAACTACTGCGGCAGTTTGGGATCAATCCATTATGGTTATTTGGGGAAAGCAATCAAAAGTACCTGCAGCTTACAAAAGGAGACGTGAGTCCTAAAGTCGTCAGTCTCAACAGTGCCGAAAATGAGAATATCATCCTGGTAAATGTTAAGGCAGCTGCGGGATATCCGCATAATGTACAGGATGTGGAGTGGTATCAGCAATTGCCGGCTTTTGATCTTCCACTCCCGGAATATCGGAATGCGACCTACAGAGGCTTTCAAATAGAAGGGGACAGCATGTTGCCCAACTTCCGGCCCGGGGAGTGGGTCCTGGGAAAAGCAGTACCCACTATTGAGGAAGCGAACAATAACAGGGTATATGTCGTCGTGCTGTATGATTCGGTGCTTGTCAAAAAACTACAGAAATTACCAGATCCTTCCAAGATCCTGCTGATTAGCCTGAATGAGGAGTATTTGCCGGTGGAGGTTAATATCAATGAAATACAGGAGTTATGGCAGGTGAATAGCAAGCTCACCTTTAACCTGGATGCTCCAACAGAAAGCTCCCTGCTGCGCCAGTTGCAAGAATCAATGGAGGAATTGCGGAGTGAATTTAAAACTTTTAAGCAATAAAAAACCCGGTCCTGAAGAACCGGGTGTCTTTTCTATAGCCGGGTAAAGCCTGATTTACATATCGTCCCCGATATCTTCCAGGTCATCCCCCATATCGTCAACTGCATCTTCCACATCGTCTGCTGCTCTTTCCACCCCGGAGCGGTCATCGCGGCAGGAAGTGAAAACAATACTGCTTGTCATAAGCAGTCCCAATACTAAAACTATTTTTTTCATAATATAAAATTGGTTGGTTAGTTGTGAGTTTCTCAGTGAATGTGAAGAGCTGACCACATTTTTTATTCTATAACCTGCTCTGGTTCGCCCTCATCTGTCGGGACTTTTTTCTCAATTCTATCAGGATTTTCCCTGCAGGAAGTAAATAAAATACTACCTGAAAATAGAAAGGCAAGAAGTAATACAGTGGTCTTCATAGTTTGTATGGATTTCTACATATCATCAAATTCATCTTCGATTTCTTCCCCGGTTTCCTCAAGATCGTCACTTACTTCCATCTCCACATCGTCTGCTTCTCTGGCAGTGTCACGGCAGGAGGTGAAAGAGGTACTGAGTGCAAAAAGGAATGCGAATAATACCATCAGTCTTTTCATAATCTTTGATTTTTTTTCGGTTTGTATCTAACAAATTTAGAGAAACTATCTCTATTTGAGGGATTTGCTTGCTAAAATTTTCTTAAATATGGCTTAAAAAGGAATTCCTATTCAGGTTTTTGGGAATTAGTTATCATCACCTATTTCTTCAATCTCCTCGTTGACTTCGCGGTCAATTTCTTTTCCGGTTCGTTCCAGCACACCTTCATCGTCTGTTTCCCTGACTTCCACTTCCCGTACTTTTTCTTCCCTTACAGTTTCTCTGCAGGAAGTAAGCGCGAAACTTCCTAATAAAAGTGCCAAAGTCAAAATTTTTCTGGTCATCATAATGGTTGTTTTTGGTTTAAGTACTACCAAATTAGAAAAATGATTTTGGGGCAGCAGGAATTTTAATAAAAGATTATCATTTTTCCTACAAAGATTCCGCCATAAAAAAGTCCCTGCAGTAAGCAGGGACTTTTAAATAATTCCAGTGGGATTGTAATCTAAAACCAGCTCTCCAATGCGAGCATTCCGCCTATGGCCGAGGCTGCGCCCGAAACAATTGCGGTGGCCACTAACCACCAGGCGGCCGTGGCAGCTGCTTTTCGGGATTCTTCTGCGGCATGCAGCGCCTGCTGTCTGGCTTCTTCCATTTTCTCATTCACCTTTCGTTCTACTTCATTGGCCTTTTCCAGAACATTATCTCTGGCTGAAACAATTTTGTCGGCTACAGATTCGGCTTCATTCCTGCTAAGACTTGTTTTATTGGTGATAAGCACGGTCATTTGCTCCCTGTCGTAATGTTTGAGCTTGTATTGCAGATCAGAGCCACTACCGGCACTCTGAAAAATAGAGGTGAAGTCTGAATAGATCCTGTTCATGTCTGGCAGTGCACCCCCACCACCCGAAAACATATTCCTGATCTTTTGCTGGAGATCCCTGCTCTTGTGCTCCAGCTTTCCTTTTTGAGCAGTGGCCTGTTGCTGCCCATCTCCAAAGAAGGTGGATAATTTGTTAAGGACCTTTTCTGCCTGAGAAACCCGCTTGTTAGCTTCCTGTTCGCTCATGTTCTGTGAAGCCAGAAGTTTTACCAGGGTATTGCGGTCCATTGCACTGGCTTTTGCCCTGGCAATATTTGTGGCCTCTTTGGGCTCATTAAGGATCCTCTTAAGGTCCTGCTCCAGTTTTTCGGGCTGTAACTCCCGGTTGTTGGTGTTCTTAAGGGCCTTTTTGATCTCTTCCTGGTACTTATCTATCTGCTGGCGATCTGCCGGGGTCAATTGTTCAAGCCCCTGTTTGGCCTTTTCCTCATTGGAAGCGTCTTTTTGTGCAATATCCTTCAGGCTGCCCACATGATCTTTAATAGCCTGCTTGTCCTCCTTTGAAAGCGTGCTTTTATCTGCTTCCTCCAGGATCATTTTTTTGACCGAGTTCGGGTAATCATAATCTGCTTTTTCTGTTACCTGAAGATCAGTAATGAGATCTTTGATCTGCTTTTTAAGATCTTTGATGTCTATTCGCTGCGGCTGTAATTGCTCTACGTAATCATCGATCTTTCTGTCGATATCATTGGTGTCAAAAAGTTTTTCGAATTGCTTGCGCATCTGAACGGCCTGCTCTTTGGCCTGGGTTCTGGCCACATCTTTTGAGATACCTTCGTTGGATTTGGTAAAAACCGAAGAAGCTGAGCTAAGGCTATTCTTTACAGTGGAAGCGAGACCTCCTACCAGGGAGGATATTGTGTTGATCTCAAGATAGGTCACGATCATAAAGAAAGCAGCCCAGATCACCAATCCCAGGGTAGCTCCTATAAAATTGGCCCCTATAAGCGTCAGCTTTACTGCCAGCAGACTGGCAAAGAAGAGCGCGATAGAAGTGGTGATCATGGTCCAGGCTCCCAAACCGGTGGAGATCTTTTGACCTATATTCATGCTGTCATCGTCATCATCCTTCTTCTTGCTGTTAGACGAGGAATCGCGGCCCTTCTTTTCAACGTCACCTATAGCCGTAATTCCACCGGCCACAGAAGCGGTGGTAAGCAACAGCTGAAAACCGATCGCCAGCAGGATCCCTGCCACAATACTTACAAAGAAACCCGAACCTTCAAAGGCAATGGGTAAAGTTACCCCCCGGTCCTGGGCAAAAAGACCCAGGGGTGACAATAATGCTAATGCTATAATAGAATGTCTCATTTTTCTGGTTTTTAATTGGTTACATTCTAAATTAATGCTTTAAACAAGAGATTTTTGTAAAAAAATCATAAATCTGCGCCGCCTTCAGCAGAGGGGATGGAGGTTTTGAGGGAGCGAATTACGGAGATCGGAAGGGCGGAAAGTTATTTCTCAGATAAGAGTTTTCTCATTTTTTGAAAAAGCTCGTCACAGTTCTTTTTGGTAAGGGGTTTTTCCAGGTACTCGATCACATGCGGGTATTTTTGAGCGTTAGTCACGTCAAAGGAATTGATCGAAGAGGTGAGCATGGCGACGTAGACATCGCCGCCTTTATGAAGATCCCGTATTTCCTCCAGGAACTCCCAGCCATTCATAACAGGCATATTAATGTCAAGCAGGACGAGTGCAGGTTTTTCACTGCTGTTTTTCAGAAAATAATCCAATGCCTCCTTGCCATTTTTAAACGTGCAGGTGTTCGAAGGCAGACTGCTTTTTTCAATAAGGATCTTGTGCAGAAACAGCACCACAGCATCATCATCGACAATAACAATATTAAAGTCCATACAGTAGGGGGGTTAGGGCAGGAATTTTAGGATTTGCAGGATGATATGCTCATTTGATCTTTACAACGGTTAATAGCTTTTCGGTAATTTTAAGTCCCTAATATAATAAAATATCTCAACTAGAGAGGGGGAATTATAGGATCCCTAAAACAACCCAGATCTGTATTCAACCATCTTGAGGATGAAAAGGATGAGGAAACCGGCGGCTACCACAAACTCCATAAAAGTGGATGCGAGTAGGCCAATGAAAGAACCGCTGGCAGCTTTGAGCGCAGTTCTCGAATCACTTTTATTAATGATCTCCCCTATATAGGCACCCAAAAAAGGGGCTATGAGAATGGCAAAAGGAACCGGTGTAAAGATGCCGGCTACCAACCCTATGGTAGCGCCGTACATGCCTGCCTTGCTGCCGCCAAAATAGCGGGTGCCAAAGGCCGGTATGGCATATTGAAGGGCGAAAATGATAATGGTAATGAATAAAGTCACCCCAAGGAAGGTATAGTTCATGGGGACTGCTGAGGTAAGATGCAGAAGAAGCAGGCCTGCCCAGCTAACCGGAACCCCTGGCAATACCGGCAAAAAACTTCCCAGTATACCGGTGATCATGAGTGCTCCGGCAATAAGGATCAATACAATATCCATGTTTTAAATTTCAGGCTAAGATAACTAAAGGATAAAAAAAATAACTAAAACATTAGTTTAAACTAAGAAATTAGTTTATCTTAGCTTTTCAAATAAGTTACAACGCCGGAAATTATGAAACAACTCACCAAAGCAGAAGAAGAGATCATGCAGATCCTCTGGGAACTTGAGGAAGCCAATGTCGCCTCGATCATAGAGGAGATGCCGGAGCCCAGACCTGCCTACAATACCGTATCCACCATCGTGAGGATCCTGGAGAACAAGGAGTTTGTAGATCACCGTAAAAAAGGAAAGGGCTATATCTATTTTCCTGTTGTTGATAAGGAGACCTACAGCAACCAGAGCATGAATAAATTGATCAACGGGTATTTTAACGGGTCATTTAAAAGCATGGTTTCTTTTTTTATGAAATAGAACGACCTGGATAG
>JBEPWW010000040.1:0-12381 GCA_041642215.1 Salinimicrobium sp.
CAGACGCATGAGACCGGTGTACTTCAAATTCCAGTTGGGAAGCGGAAAATCCCGGAAAGCCCCCAATTGGATATCCTCAGGACCACTCCCCGAATAGGCAGCCAAAAAAGCAGGCAGCAGCACATTTTGACTGGTCCTTCCAAATCCTACGGGATAACCGGAAGCATCTGTAAGGTTAGGATCCTGCCCGTTTTCTACCGCCAGTCTTCTCGCGATCGCAAGCCGGTTCTCCCTGAAATCCTGAAAAGTAGCCGAAGAGGCTTCTGAACTTTGATTGAAAGCCGTTCTGATAAGAATGGTGGAAATATTGAAATTCCCGAAGGTAACCGGGTTAAGCGGCACATACTGCGAATTGGTGATCCTGTAATTTTCGTTAAAGGTCTCCGAATACATCCTGCCAGCATTGAGTTCTATCGTAAGATCAGGAAGGAGGACCACATTGGCCTGGAGGTTTAGCTGCGAATTCTCAACTTCTGAATAGCGCTGATTAAAATCCTGGTAAAGGGTAAGCCAGCCTTTTCTCGCCGCCAGATACCTTACTTCTTCCTGACTTCCAAAGGTGAAGCCCGGGGTGGGTTTAAGCGTACCAAGAAAACCGATATCGTTCATATATCCAGGCAAGAAGATCCCGTTGCTTTCCTTATAATTCACCTGCAGCTTTTTAACAGCCGTAATGATCCCAACGAACGTATTGAAGGTCCTGTCCCCGGCATCCAGGCGGTTTCTCCCCCCAGCCTCTTCCTGCTTATTCCCGTCCTGATTGAGGGTGGGAACGCCCTTGCTCCTTTCCTGGATGGTTTGGCCGGTTTTCCCCGGGACCTTCTTTTTAAGTCCTACATAGTCGTAGAGATTCTGCATCTCCAGGTTTGCATTAATTTGATGGGTATTGGAATTCTGAACAGAATTGCCCAGATCAGGGATCTGGTCCAGGATCTTAAACATCCTGGATCCCCGCTGCCACTCAAAATTACCCGTATAGGAATAAGTAGCCCTTATGAAATCGAGTACCGGGACTTTGGCGAACGGGAGGTCGTAATTCACCTGCAGCGACTGGAAGTGCTGGTTTGGTTCACCAACGTTAAAAAAGCCGTCCCAGATTCCGGTAGTAATATCGGGACGCTCCTCTTCATCCAGATAATTACGCACAATCCGGTTCGTGGAGGAGTTGAAATTAAACCTCAGCGATTCAGTAAGCCGGTAATTGATGGTGTATTGCCAGTCAAAAAGGAAGTTTCGCTGGTATAAGGTGGGAATTCCGTTTAGAAAACCGGGCGGAAGATTGATCTCCCTAAAGGTCTGTTCATTGTATTGCCTAAAAATATTAGAACTCGCCGAGATACTGGAAGGCAGTAAATTCACGTTAAAATCCTTTAAAAGCGCGAAATAGGCACTACTGTCGAGTACACTCACACTCCGCAGCGGCTCTACTTTTAAAGGTGCGAAGGTGTAATCGTAAACTGCCCCAAAACGCACATTCTGATCGAAAGATTCCTCAATTTCAAAATCCCGGTGATCGATCTGGTTATAGCTGCTTGAGAGGGTGAAATTTTCAATATCATACGGCATGGGTTTGGAATCCCCTGTCCTTTCTTTTCTTAACCCAATTACATTCACACTTTGGCGTTTGGTATAATTTTCAGCCCTTTCTTTTAACTCCTCTCTTTTTTCCGGGGTCGCCGCATTTTCCAGCACGGTATTCAATTCAAGATCGAGGAATTCGGGATCATATTGAGGGGTGATGAGTTCCTCTCCAATACTATAACTCAAGGGAATCTTCACTCCCCATCGAGGCGGCAACAACTGCCCCATATTCATGTTGCTCACCACATCATATTGCTGCATATCTTCCCGGCTTCGCAAATTGGGTCCCTCTTCCAGCGATCCAAAACCTATGGTACTTTTTCTTCCTGTAGCCGAGACATTAGCAAAATCTGCAACATTCGCGTCCATGTTGACTATAGCCGCCCATCCGCCTTCATTCTGGAGGTCTGAAAGTCGGAGCTCATTGAACCACACCTCTCCACAAAGGTCCCGCGCATTACCCTGCTCAAGCCCATTCTTCACCCCCAGCATCAACATCCTGATATTCCCAAAACTCGGGTTCCCTTTAATACCCACTCTCATCCTACCGGTTTCATACGGCTCATTTTCGTTTACAGGGGTACCGTCTTCATTGAAGAAAAGAAGTTCGGTAGACCGATAAGAAGGATCCCCTATCACTGTCGCCTTTACCTCCTGAAGCAGGGAAAGATCCAGGTTAAGCCTATTTTCCTGCGGCCATATCTCATGAGGTGACGCGGTTCCGAAAGGAGTTGGCTTCAGGGGTATCTCTATCTGGTAAAAATTATCTGTGAAATCTGTTCCTATCCGCACTATCGCCACCAGCTCCCCATCCTGTAATTCGGCCCGGTTTACCATAGATTCGGCATGCACGAACATCTCCAGGTTTTTATACTGCCGCATATCGATCTGGAAGTTCTTATAGACCGCACGGGCATCCCTTGGTTCAAGATCACAAACCCTCAGGGAAAGTGATTGTTCATTCTGCCTCACCCTGGTATTGTTGTTCATGAGCTGTTCCCGCTCCACCCCGGGAGGCAGCACGTATGGAATGGGTTGCCGGTTTTCATTTTCCTGAATGCTCACAGCCGCTACTTCAAAAGATGTTTTCTGGCTCGAGGGATCAGACCGGTCTGGGTGTAAGGTCTGGTTATATCTCCTGTAGTCCCCCCGTATGAGATCCATTTTTCCGAACCGCAGCACGGTAGGATCCTCAAAATCTGTAAGGAACAACCTCATAAACCTGATGGACCTGAAATCCCCAATTCCTCCTTTGGCGCCGGTAGGTTCAAAGATAGGTATCTTGAATTGCACCCAGCGAACGGGAAGTTCCCGCCCGTTTCGTAGTGTGGTATTAAATTGCTTGACATCTGTGATGTAGCGGTTATTATCGATATTCATTCCCGGGAACATAGGCACTTCATATTCAAAGTAACTATCTACGGTATTCATAGTGTTATCACGGTTAACATCCTCTACAGATGGCAGGGTAGTATTCCCCCTGTTGGTATTGGTAACATCTGGCGGGGAATTTCCCTGCAGCCCGTTATAGTCATAATACCGCTGGAGTATACTTCCGGAAGCATTCAGGAAATAGTCATAATTATCTGCTGCCGGATCGGGCAGATTGCCAAAACCGGGAAACCGTGCTGCTTCTTCTGCATCGCTCAGGCCATTCAAACCAAGGTCCTGATTGATCCTTTCCTGCCCGTCTGTATTAAAAGCGTAGACAAGCGACTGATTGGCGGGAACTTTTCCAAAGACCGTAGTTATTGTATTGGCATCACTGCCATCTACAGGAAGTCCGTTTTCAAATTGTTTCCTGCCGTCTTTCAAAACATCTTCTGAGATATTCCCCAGATTAAAGACTACTTTCCCCCCATTGTTCCCGCTATTCTCGGGGTATATAAAGGGATCCATCACCCAGAACTCAATATATTCAACGTTGCTTTGTTCAAAATTTGTGGCATTGAGCCCCCGCATGATCCCCCCAAAATTATCAGAAGGATTGGGCAGCTCATTACCGCCCGCTGCCGAAGGGTTGAAATTATACGGTCCTCTTTCCCCGGGATAGTAGGCCAGATCAAGCGTGTATAATACCTGGGACTGCCCCTGTACAACATCCACATTAGGAAAGATCTCATCCAGGAACACCCGCCGGGTCGCATAACTGGAAAGATCAGCATCGGTTATTTCAGACGGGCGCTGGCTACCGTAGAAAACAGGATCAATACTGTACCAGGCTAGTTTGGCCCGGCGATATCCTGACGCCAGGTCCCCGTTTGCCAGTTCTCCTCCAAAACCCAGAGGAGCACTCGACAGTTCCCAGCCAAGTGGATTATCTATGGAGATCCCCGTTTGTGCAGCTTCAAAATCGTCGATATAAGTAGTGGCCTTTCCGTCAAAATTATCCCCCTGGGGAGACCCCGGGTGCAGGTAAGCGACCTCCCCGCGAAGGGAAAGGTTAGACACCACATCGGTATCTATGTTTGGCAGCTTATTAACCATACGGGTAAGAAAGGGAACTTCTGTAGAGTAATTCAGATTAAAGCCAAAGATCGAATTATTTATAGGTTCATAGCTGTAATTTGCTTTTTGGGTAAGCGGCCGCTCATTAAGATTAAGATAGGTTCCTCCTATGAGAAAATTCTCAGTGAATTGGTGTTCCACATTGATCCCGGTGAATCTTTTCGTCTGTTGCCCAAACAGGGCGTTATTTTCTGTAGATACCTGGATAGGGATATTTGATGCCAGCAAGGCTTCGTCCAGGATCTGAACCCGACCAAACTGGTAGTTCACCACATAATCCACCCCTTCCTGGAGCACCCGGCCTCCGGCAGTGACCGTCACTGAACCCTGTGGAACATTAAAGGCACCTATAGGGATACCGTCCACATTTGAAGATTTGTAGCGCCCTCTGAGCTGGAATTTATTTTTCTCTGCCTCTTGTTGCTCTGCCTGCGTTTTAGTGGTTTCATACAAAGCCCTGAACACATACTTTTCCTGGTTGGCATTGTAAGTGGAAGGTATATTATAATCCTCCGGCCCGGCATTGGGATTGGGGTCCAGCCTGTTGAAAAGGTATTCCCCGAAAGGCTCTACCGATGTAAAGATGATCATTCCCGTGGCCGGATCTATGGTGATCCCCGGAACAAAATCAAAAAATCCATCCCCTCCTATTATAGGATCGCCGTTGATATTCAAATTATCCAGGTTAAATACCCGGAGTAAAGTGGTTTCCTCCACATCCTCCGGTAAAGGCTCACCTTCTACCGCAGTAATATAATTGAGGGGCTGGGGATCTGTATACACAATATTCATCCTGAAGTCTTCCCGTTCCAGCTGAGTGGCGCCAAGATTATAAATATTCTTCATCATTAGGTCCCATACCGGTTCGTCCACATTGGTAACCGTACTTTTAAGCATCTTCACCACCAGGTTTTGCGAAACCTCCGCTTGGGATTCACCTGCGCCTTCCTGAGCAGCCAAGCCTTCATTGGCAAACTCCCCTACCTGGTAAACTTCGCCCCCTACGGTATACTGAAAAGCCACCGCCAGGATCTCATCGGTTGACAGTCGCTGGTTGAGGGAAATATACCCAAGACGCTCGTTCAGCCGGTATTCTGAAGGTTTGAGCTGCCGGGCATTTTCCAGCTTGACATAATCAGTCCCTTCTGCCACAGAAAGACCTCCAAAACCACTTTCAACCGTGGATATGTCACGAATGGCGCGGGTCAAAATAGATTCCTCGGGACCTGTAATGCCCATGGGATTGAGATCATTGTTGCGGTTATCTGCAAACGACCCGGGCGGCCGGTTAAAAAAACCCGCAGGCGGGTCATCAAGGCCTATATTGCCGGGAATATTGGTTTCCCCCAGGTCCTGTATGGCCAAAATGTTTCGGGTATCACTAAGGTTCTGCACATTATTGGAGCGGTTGGTCACCCAAACCTGCACCCTGTTTATTTGCACATTGGAATTTATAAAAGGGTAATTTTCCAGGGATTTGTCATAGGTATCCCTAAAATAATGCGCCAGGAAAAAGTGGCGGTTCTCATCATATTCCAGGGCAAATTTATCAAATTCCTGAACGGTTGCCCCGCCTTCTACATTTACGGTACGCCTTTCTGACTTTTGCTCAGAGAATACCCCGGTTATCCTGGTCTTACCAAACTGCAGTTCGGTCTTGAACCCAAAAAGGCTCTGGGCACCCTGAATAAGGGCAGAGTTCAGCGGCATATTGATATTCCCTACCTCGATCTTCCGAATGATGTCGTCTTCGGTTGGGGTGTATTCCAGTTTTAACTGGTTTTGAAAATCAAAAGTAGACTCTGTATCGTAGTTGGCTATCACCCGCAGGCGCTCTCCAACATTCCCGAGCAAACTCAGCTGAATGCGTTGATCAAAATCAAAGGTGAAAGTACTGCGGTTACGGGGAGAGAAAGCCGGGTTGTCCCTTTTGGAATACAGCGCCCCCAGATCAAGGGCCACAGAACCCTGAGGGATGAATTCAATGTCCCCTCCTCCAAATATGCTCTGGAAAAAATCTGAATCAACATAAAAACCGGGTAGAAGATCCCTTTGTTCCTCTCCGGTTCCTTCTTTTCTTCCGGAAAGAGCATCTATTTTTTGATGAAAATATTTCTGCATTTCCTCCTCCATGACCATCCGTTCAAATTCTTCGGGTGTGAGGATCAAAGGTGCAGAAATATTAAAATTACCAAGCTTTTCTATGTAAATATACCTGTCCAGAACGGGATCATATTCATAAGATGTGATAATGCTGTTGGGAGTGGGCAATTCTATCCTCCCAAAAGAATAGCCGGTTTTAGTTGTATCCTGAGGCGTTTCTGTCTCCTGGGCTTCCCCTGAAAAAGAAAGAGCCAATACAAAAAAAGATGTAAAGGCTGCAGAAAGGAAAAACCGGAAGTTATAGTTCTGCCTCAAGACAATTATAATTTTTTTAATGCCAGCTTGATCAGAGATTCCACGGTGGCCTCCGGATCTTCCTTCAAAATTCTATCCACCACTTTTTCTGATTGCTTACGGGTATATCCCAGGGTCTCTAAAGCAGATAACGTTTCTTCCCGGTTGGTATTGCTTTGAGGAGCCGAAACTTCGTCCAGTCCAAAGACCTTGAGTATCTTATCTTTTAGGTCCAGGATCAGCCTTTGAGCGGTTTTTGAACCTATGCCTTTTATGCTTTGTATGGTGCCCACATCCCCCGAAGCTATGGCCTCCATGATCTGTTTGGGTTCCAGGGAGGACAACATACTGCGTGCTGTACTGGCCCCCACCCCCGATACAGAGATCAGGAGCCTGAATATCTCACGTTCGCTTTTTTCCCAAAAACCAAACAAGGTATGAGAATCCTCCTTCACCTGTAAATGGGTATATAATCGAATCGCTTCAGACGAAGGAAGCAGGGCATAGGTATTAAGGGAAATATGAATATAATAGCCTACCCCGTTGCAATCGATCACCACATTTGTGGGGTTCTTTTCAACGAGCTGACCTTTAATTGAGTGGATCATTTGTTAATGATAGGTTAATAATCAAATGTAATAAAATAAACAAGACCGAAAAAAAGGAAAAACCTTCAACTAAATTTGCATAAAACCGGTATAGCAGGCTTTGTTCAGGGGGTACACCTGCAAAAAACAAAGCCTCTTTCACAAGAGGCTTTAAAGTATCAAATAGTATTTTGATCAACGTGCATCCTGCCTGGTCTTACGCTCCTTTTCCTGGGCATCCACCACGGCAACGGCAGTCATATTCACCATTTCTTCAACACTTGCCCCCAACTGCAGGACATGAACCGGTTTATTCATACCCATGAGAATAGGCCCCACAGATTCAGTCTTATTCAACTCCTTGATCAATTTGTAGGTGCTGTTGCCCGAATCCAGATTTGGAAATACCAGGGTGTTTACTCTTTTTCCTGCTAATTTGGAAAAAGGAAATTTCTTTTGAAGCATCTCCTTGTTAAGGGCGAAATCGGTTTGCATCTCCCCATCCACCACAAGCTCTGGATAAAACCGGTGCAAATAAGCCACCGCTTCTTTTACTTTCTGCGCTTTTTCATTCTTGGAGGATCCAAAGTTCGCGTAAGAGATCATGGCGATCACAGGTTCCATCCCGAACAACCTGACGGTTCGGGCTGTCATTTGGGCGATCTTTGCCAGTTCTTTTGCTGTAGGGTCGATATTAACAGAAGTGTCACTAATGAACAAAGGTCCTCTCGAGGAGTTCATGAGGTTTGTAGCTGCCACCCGGGAAACCCCTTTTGCTTTTCCTATCAATTCCAGCATTGGCTTTAAGACCGTAGGATAAGACCTGGAATAACCCGAAAGCATCGCATCTGCATCCCCTTCATTCACCATCATGGCCGCGAAATAATTTCGCTCCCGCATAAGAAGCTCCGCATCGTACCGGGTGACCCCTTTACGATTACGCGTTTTCCAGTAAACTTCAGCATATCGGCTTCGCCGCTCCTTCTCCCGGTCAGATTTGGAATCGATGATCGCGATGTCTTCTGCGTGAAAATCTATTTCCCTCATCAGTTCTTCGATTACATCCTTTCTTCCAAGAAGGATAGGCAATGCGATCCCTTCGTCATGAACGATCTGGGCCGCCTTAAGCACATCCAGGTGATCTGCCTCAGCAAAAACGACTCGTTTGGGGTCCATTTTTGCCCGGTTCATCAACAGGCGGGTGATCTTGTTATCATTACCCATCCTTTCCAACAGCTCATCTTCATAACGGTCCCAGTCCTGGATAGGATTTTTGGCCACCCCTGTTTCCATGGCTGCCTTTGCCACTGCCGGAGGTACCATCGCGATCAAGCGGGGATCAAAGGGTTTTGGGATGATATAATCCCGCCCAAAATTTAAGCGGGTTTCCCCATAGGCGATATTTACCTGCTCGGGAACAGCTTCTTTGGCAAGACTGGCCAGCGCCTTCACGGCAGCCATTTTCATTTCTTCATTTATTTTGGTGGCACGCACATCGAGAGCCCCCCGGAAAATAAACGGGAAACCAAGCACATTGTTAACCTGGTTAGGATGATCACTACGGCCGGTAGCCATAATAATATCTTTCCTGGTTGAGCGGGCAAGATCATAATCGATCTCTGGATTTGGGTTGGCCATGGCAAAGACGATGGGGTTCTTAGCCATTTTCTTCAACATATCGGGAGAAACGATGTTTCCCACAGATAAGCCAAGGAAAACATCGGCGCCATTCATGGCTTCTGCCAGATTCTTGTATTCTTTTTTAACGGCGAACCTTTTTTGAAGATCAGAAAGGTCTTTCCGCCCGGTATGCAGCACCCCATTCACATCAAACATGATGATATTGCTAATCTTCACCCCCATGGCCACATAAAGGTTGGCACAGGCGATAGCGGCAGATCCCGCGCCCGAGATCACCACCTTGATCCTGCCTATTTTTTTCCCGGCCAGCTCCAGGGCATTGATCAATGCCGCAGAAGAAATTATGGCCGTTCCATGTTGATCATCATGCATTACCGGGATATCCAGCTCCTCCTTTAAGCGTCTCTCGATCTCGAAAGCCTCGGGAGCCGCTATGTCTTCTAGGTTGATCCCCCCAAAGGTGGGGGCAATATTTTTTACGGTTTCCACAAAAGCATCAATATCTTTGGTATCCACCTCAATATCGAAAACATCAATATCTGCAAAAATCTTGAACAAAAGACCTTTTCCTTCCATCACCGGTTTAGAGGCTTCAGGACCTATATCACCCAGCCCCAATACTGCTGTCCCGTTTGAGATCACAGCGACCAGGTTTCCCTTTGTCGTATATTTATATACATTTTCTTTATCCTTGAAAATCTCCAGGCAGGGTTCAGCCACTCCGGGGGAGTAGGCCAGTGATAGATCTCGTTGAGTGGAATATTTTTTTGTAGGCACCACCTGAATCTTACCGGGGTGCGGTTTGGCGTGATAAACTAAAGCTTCACGTCGTTTACGTTCGTTACTCATAATTCCCGTATTTTTTTCAGGACATACAAAGGTAATTAGATTAGGGTTTACCCCTTAAAATTAACCGCTTTTTTTTGCCCCCTTTCCGGGACAACCTCTAAAGCCTATGGAACCCTTCCCCTTCTATTTTTGGAATATTTTCTCGGGAGCGACCAGATCGTTTAGCATTTTTGTATGATGGCGGGTGAGGATTTGAAGGCCCAGCTGGTACGAAGCGTTCATCCAGCCAAACCCCGATTTCGTGATATAATCAAATTCTGTCCCCACATTACCATATTCGGCGTAGACCTTATGAGTGGCATTGACCACATCGTACTTTTCGGGAATGGTACCGTTGTAATCCACGGCATTGCGGGTGATCATCCAAAGCCAGCGATAAATTAGCTCCTGCGCTTTTTCCTCATAACCGTAGTTAAGAAGCCCTCTCCACAGCAACATCTGGTGCGGTGCCCACCCATAAGGATAATCCCACTGCCGCTGTACATCACTGGTCGCTGTTTTTTCTACGGAAGCTTTTGTGCTGGATAATATCCCTCCCCCAGCCTCAAGATCTTTCAGGTTTTTAAGCATTCGCGTTGCCTGCTCTTCTGAAGCCAGTCCTGCCCACAGCGGATAGTAATTCGTGGCCGATTCATATCCTGTTTGTTCCTGTTTTTTGAAATTATAATCAAAAAAACTCCCTTTTTCCTCATTCCAGAGGTATTCGTTCATGAGCTGCTTTCGTTTCTCAGCTTTCTCTCTCCAGTATGCTGTTGGATATTCCTTTCCTGAAGCGCTTTCAAATTTTCCTTTAAAATGCTTTTCTGTCAAAAGCTCAAAATCCTTTTCGTACTTGTAGAGCAGGGAATTAAGATCTACAGGATTTAACCAGGCGGTGCGGTTCTCCAGACGCCAGGAAGTATCGTGCCCGCTTTCCCGCAGACTGCGGTCGTGAAGAAAATATTCATCCAGTTCCTTATCCTGAAGCCTTCCCTCCTGATAAGCTGTAACAAATTCTTCCAGCTCCATGTTGTGTTTCCGGGCAAACACCTTCAGCACCTCGTCAAAATGTCCTTCTTCCGTTTCCGGAGGAATTCCAATTCCCTGGGCGTAATAACGATTTAGTCCGTTTTCTGCTAGCCTTTCCCTCTCCACCATCCACACCTCTTCATATTCTTTAATGGCAGCATTTAGAGATTTTTCCAGCCATTCGAGATCTTTTTCCTCCATCGCCTCATAAACCTCCCTCACAAAAGAAGACATGAAGGGAGGCTGGGTACGGGTTAGATAATAAGAACGATTGGCATTCAGGATCTTTCCGTAGTGATGGATCTGGTATAC
The DNA here is from genome assembly GCA_041642215.1 of Salinimicrobium sp. GTDB lineage: Bacteria > Bacteroidota > Bacteroidia > Flavobacteriales > Flavobacteriaceae > Salinimicrobium. The sequence continues at coordinate 10,884 of JBEPWW010000040.1, forward strand.
AAAATTGTCTACCATGGCTTTCGCCAAATCGACACGTCTGTCTATGATCAGCCCGACTCCCTCAAAATAACTGTCCCAGCCGTACATCTCATTGAACCGCCCGCCTGGTACCACAAAGGGCACTCCTTCACCGTCTTCCAGTTTGAGCGCCAGCAAACCGGGTTTATCATTAATTGATTTTACATACCGGGGTGTTATATTTTCGGGCAGCACTACAACTTCAAAATCCTGAAATTCCTGTTGCAGCTCTTTAAAATATCTTATTCCCATCGTATCTGATGCCGGAATATATAACCGCTGAATATCGCCCGATGTTTTCTCATCCTCCAGGATCCTGCTTATTCCTTTCCGGTCAATGGTACGGGTAAGGTCATCCCAAAATTGTTCTTTGATCCTGCGGGAGATGCGTTGAGTAGGAGGTTCTTTTATTTTTTCCACAGAAAGCGAGAAGCTATTCTGCCCTTCCTGAAGGGCCAGGGCTAATTCCTGTAAAAGATTGGAGAGATAATAGATCTCATCCTCCTCCAGCTTCAGGGAATCCCCCTTTTCTGTTTCGATCCAAAAAGGTCTTTTGGGAGTATCTTCTACAGTGATCTTCTTATCATTATCTGTATCGGCCACCTGCAACAGGCGCTGCATGGTCTTCTCTACTTCCAGCTCAACTGTGGGAGTCTGGCCGGTGGCCGGGATTGAAATAAGAAGCAAAAGAAAAATCAGAAATCGTAACGGCATCTTTTCTTTTTTGGAACAGTAAGTTACAAATTCCTGCTCAAGCTTAAAAGCTGTTAACCGATGCTAATCCCCGTCTTTTAAAAATTTGATGTTGCGGTAAAGTCCGCTGTACTTGGTTCTTTTGACTGCCGATTTTTTGAAGACTTTTCTAAAAGTCTCTTCAGTGATCTCTTCCCAGTCTTTTTTGGTCATACTGAGAAGATCGGGGTGTGGATCAAATAGCGGTTCGTTATGTGGTTTTGAAAAACGGTTCCAGGGACATACATCCTGGCAAATATCACAGCCAAATGCCCAATCCTCGAATTTGCCTTTCATGTCATTGGGTAATTCATCCTTTAGCTCGATCGTAAAATAGGAAATACACTTGCTGCCATCCACCTTATAAGGTTCCACTATGGCATCTGTAGGGCAGGCATCAATGCAGGCGGTACAGCTGCCGCAGTGATCGGTTACGGGAGTGTCGTATTCAAGTTCGAGATCTATGATCAATTCGGCAACAAAGAAGAAGGATCCCTTCTGTTTTGAGAGTAACAGCGTATGTTTTCCAACCCATCCCAGTCCTGCTTTTGCAGCCCAGGCCTTATCCATCACCGGCGCCGAATCCACGAACGCTCTGCCTTCCACTTCTCCAATTTCCTGCTGAATGATCTGCAATAAACTTTTCAGCTTATCCTTGATCACGAAATGATAATCTCTACCGTAGGCGTATTTACTGATCTTATAGGAATCCTCCCGCTGTTGTTCTTCGGGATAATAGTTGAGGAGC
>JBEPWW010000041.1:0-2333 GCA_041642215.1 Salinimicrobium sp.
TACATTCGTTATGGTCCTAATGTTGATTTGCGGCACCCAGGCTTTTTCCCAAAATTTTGAGATAGGCCCGTATGCAGGAGGCGCGAATTATGTTGGAGATGTAGGCAACAGCACCTATATTAATCCTAACGGTTTGGTTTTTGGCGGGATTTTTAAATGGAACCGCAGTCCGCGACATGCTTTCAGGTTTTCTATAATTCATGCCGAATTCAGTGCCGATGACAAAGAATCCCATGACACGCGCAGGCAGCAAAGAGGCTATTCATTTTCCAATACCATAACAGAAGCCTCTCTGGGACTGGAATACACATTTTGGGAATGGAATGTGCATTCACAGGCTCTTCAGTCAACACCCTATCTTTATACCGGATTGAATTATTATGTTGCTGATCATTTGAAGCTTAGAAACGAAGCATATACCGTACCCAATCAACTGGAGAAAGCAGGCAGGAACTGGGAATTTTCCATTCCTATTGTAATGGGCTACAAACAAAGCCTCACTTCCTTTATGTCTGGAGGTATTGAGCTGGGTGCCAGGTACACTTTTACAGATAACCTTGACGGCAGCAAACCCACAGAACTCAGCGAGGATTTTGGGAATGAATATGATTTTGGCAATCCAAATACCAATGACTGGTATGTTTTTACAGGGATATATTTAACTTTCCATTTTGGAAAGCGATCCTGCTACAACGAATATTAAATATGAATTTCAAACAAGAGATAAACCTCGAGAACTTACCCAAACACATAGCCATCATTATGGATGGAAATGGGCGGTGGGCTAAAAACCAGGGTCTCATGAGAGCTATGGGGCATGAAAAAGGCACCAAAGCAGTAAGGGAAGTGGTGGAAGCCTGCAGTGAATTGGGAATTGACAATCTTACCCTGTACGCGTTTTCAACAGAAAACTGGAACCGCCCTAAAATGGAGGTGGACACCTTAATGAAACTCCTGGTGTCTTCACTAAAGAAAGAGATCAAAACCCTGCAAGACAACAACATAAGGTTAAATGCAATTGGGTGTCTCGAAAACCTACCGAAAAAAGCCTTCAAAGAACTTCATGAGGTTATTGAAAAAACAAGCCAAAATGATCGCATGACATTAACCCTTGCCTTGAGTTACGGTTCACGGGAAGAGCTGGTACAAGCTGTTCGGGAAATTGGCGAAAAAGTAAAAAAGGAGGAGATTTCTATAAAAGCTATTGATGAATCGGTTATAAATAAGCATCTTTACACCCGAAATATGCCCGACGTTGATCTTTTAATCAGGACCAGCGGTGAGCAACGCATCAGTAATTTCCTGCTATGGCAGATTGCTTATGCCGAATTATATTTTACAAAAATTCTGTGGCCGGATTTCCGAAAGGAGGATCTATTTGAGGCCATATATAATTATCAAAACAGAGAACGACGATTTGGAAAAACCAGTGAGCAACTCAGTTAGTGCCCTTAAGATCAAGAATATTTTAGCACTAGTGGCCTTTGGCCTTTTTTATATAACCTCCCTCCAGGCCCAGGATCTACCCCTTGCAAACGGAAAAGAATACATAATCGGCGATATAAGTGTTACGGGAGCCACATCATTTAATGAACAGACGGTTATTGCCTACACCGGGCTTAAAAAAGGAGAAAAAATCTTTATTCCGGGGGACCGCATAAGTAAGGTCCTTAAAAAACTATGGGACCTGGACCTCTTTAGCGACATCAACATCTACGTGACAAGCATTGAAGGTGACACTGCCAACCTGGAACTGGAGATCCAGGAGGTACCTTCTTTGGCAGACATACGGGTACAGGGTGTTAAAAAGAAGGAACAGGAAAATATCATCAAGGAAAACAAACTTACCCAGGGCACCAAGGTTAGTGAGAACCTCCTCACCACCACCAGGAACTATACCCGGAATAAATTCCAGGAAGAGGGTTATTTTAATTCTAAAGTAAATATCAATACCATTCCCGTTGAGGACACTACGGGGGCAAACCTGGTAAATATGGTGATCAATGTGGATAAAGGAGACCGGGTGAAGATCGGGGAGATCATTTTTGAAGGAAATGAGGCTCTTTCAGACTCACGGCTTAAGAGAAGCATGAAAAACACCAAGCAAAAGAATTTCTTCAGGTTTTGGAAAAGATCAAAATTCATCGAAGAGGATTATGAAGAAGATAAATCCCGAATCCTGGACGAGTACAAGGAAAGAGGTTTTCGCGATGCAAGGATCGTCTCAGACAGCATAATCAGGGGGGATGAGGAGAAGATCGCTCTAAAGATGAATATTCAGGAAGGAAACCGTTACTATTTTGGGAATATCAACTTTATTGGAAACAGCGAAT
>JBEPWW010000041.1:2343-12336 GCA_041642215.1 Salinimicrobium sp.
ACTTACCGTTTATGTTTTACTGTTCGAACGCGAAAACTTATTCAATCTGCCCCGCAAAAACACCCGGCTCTGGATCATTATGTTGTTGATTTACCCGGTTGTTTATGCTTTTATACAGGAAGGTGTTTAACGGGTATTTATTTTCAAACATAAACCCTGTGGAGACCCGGGTGTACAATGACACCATTGATTTTGAGATCAGGATCCGGGAAGGGAAAATAGCCTACTTCAACAACATTAGCGTTGTTGGAAACGACAAGACGAAGGATCATGTCATTTATCGGGAACTGCGAACCAGGCCCGGCAACAAATACAGCAAGCAGGATGTGGTACGAACCATCAGGGAACTCGGACAACTGGGATTCTTTGATGCCGAGCAACTGGAACCCGATTTTAAAAACGTGGACCAGAACAGTGGTACCCTGGACCTTGAATACTCGGTAGTAGAGAGCGGGGCCAGCCAGATCGAATTACAGGGTGGTTATGGTGGCGGAGGTTTTGTAGGAACACTGGGGTTATCCTTTAACAATTTCTCCCTGGCCGGTATTTTTGATAAGGATGCTTACAAACCCCTTCCAATGGGAGACGGGCAGACCCTTTCTTTAAGAGCCCAGGCGAGTACTTTTTACCAGACCTACAGTTTGTCATTTTCTGAACCCTGGTGGGGCGGTAAAAAACCGGTGAGGCTTTCCACATCTTTCCAGCATACTGAACAATATTTCTTTGATGCCCGGAACAGACGTGCAGACAGAGACCGGAAATTCGCGATATCAGGCGTAACCTTTGGACTCGCGAAGCGACTAACCGTCCCTGACGATTTCTTCGTCCTGTCTCATGCTTTTGGTTTCCAACATTACAATCTCAGCAATTACAACACCGGTCTGTTCACTTTTGGAGATGGTTATTCCAACAACCTTTCCTATACCATAGGCCTTACAAGGGATAACACTTCGGTAAACCCGATCTTCCCTACCGGTGGTTCCAAATTTGAAATCGTCGCAAAATTAACGCCTCCCTATTCCCTGTTCAATAATGTGGATTATGCGAACTTAGGGGAACAAAGGGAATTCCAGTTGCAAAACGAAAACGGTGTCTTGATCAATTACGAAGGAAGACCTCTTAGCGCCGGGGAAGATCCTGTGCCGGACCGGGGCAAGATCGATCAGGAACGTTACAAGTGGCTGGAATTCTACAAAGTAAAATTTAATGGGACCTGGTATACCAACCTTTACGAGAAACTGGTCCTTAGGACCCACGCAGAGTATGGATTCCTGGGAGCTTATAACAATGAGCGCGGGATCCCGCCTTTTGAAAGGTTCTTCCTTGGTGGGGACGGCCTGGGCACCTACAGTCTTGACGGCCGGGAAGCCATCGCCATGAGAGGTTACCCCAACCAATCCCTGATCCCGCTGGACCGCCAGGACAAAAGTGCGGCCAGCAGCAATGACGGAGCAACAATCTATAACAAATATTCCTTAGAATTGAGATATCCTATCACCCTTAATCCTTCGGCTTCTATCTATGGTCTTACCTTTCTGGAGGCCGGAGCTTCGTACGATGGATTCAGGGATTATAACCCGTTCCAGCTAAACAGGTCGGCCGGTGCAGGTCTCAGGATCTTTATGCCCGCCTTTGGCCTTCTTGGAATTGACTTTGGATATGGATTTGATCCTCTTCCAGGGGAAACCACCAGAAATGGTTGGGAGACGCATTTTATAATAGGCCAACAGTTTTAAATTTGGCACGGTATTTTCTATATTCACAATGACTATGAAAAAATCAATCCTTTTTGGTTTAGCTGTCCTACTGTTTACAGGTTCTGCTGTAAAGGCACAGCAAACGGTAAGGATTGCTTATGTCGACATGGAATATATACTGCAGAACGTACCGGAATATCAGGAAGCTTCTGCTCAGCTCGAATCGAATGTTCAGCGATGGAAATCAGAGATCGAGGCTGAACTAAAGAAGATCGAAGCCATGAAGAAGGAACTGGCTAATGAGAAACCCCTTTTGACCAGGGAACTCATAGAGGAGCGGGAGGAAGAGATCAGATTCGAGGAACAGAAGATCATGGATTACCAGCAAAGAAGATTTGGCCCGCAAGGGGACCTTATAAAGCAAAAACTTCAACTGGTAAAGCCCATACAGGACCAGGTTTTTACTGCAGTCCAGGAGATCGCTGCCAACCGTAAATATGATCTTGTCTTTGACAAGTCAGCCGATGTCGTTACCCTTTACGCGGCAGACCGTCTGGATATCAGCGACCAGGTCCTCCGGAGCATCAACAGGGCATCCAAACGGGAACAGCTAAACAGCCGGGAAGAAAAACAACAATTGCAGCGGGAAGAGGCCAAAACAGTGGAAGAATCTGCAGAGGTCTCAGAGCGAAACCAGGCACGGGAAGAGCGCGTGGATGAACGCGAGGCTCTATTGGAAGAACGCAGAAGGGTACGGGATTCGATCAGTGCTGCAAGAAAAAAAGCATACGAAGAAAGAAAGGCTGAAATTTTAAAGGAACGCCAGAGAAAAAAGGATTCCATTGAGAAAGCCCGCAAAGGAAAAGAAGATAATTAACAACCTGAATAAAGTTTAAACTCAATTTAATTTAAAATCAACAATTAATACCTTAAAAATGAAACAATTCAAGACCCTTTTAATAGCTGTAGCTTTAATTTTTGGAGCAACTTCTTTTGCTAATGCACAGTCCAAAGTAGCTCATATCGCTACGCAGGATTTGATCGAACAAATGCCTTCTTACAAATCGGCCATGAGCCAGTTAGAGAAACTGGAAAAGACGTACGATACCGAAATCAAAGATATGGTCACAGAAGCACAGTCTACCATGAAACGATATGAAGCAGAAGCTCAAACCAAGACTGACGAAGAAAATGCAAAAAGAGCAAATGAACTTCAGCAAACCCAAAGAACTATAGGGGAATATCGCCAGAACGCCATGAACGAGCTTCAAAAGAAACAAGTGGAGCTTATGAGACCTGTTATGGAAAAAGCCCGTATAACCATTCAAAAAGTAGCCCGCGCAAAAGGTTTTGATTATGTACTGGATTCTACTACAGGAACCGGAGTAATCATGGCCGACGGATATGATCTAATGCCAGATGTTAAAAAAGAATTAGGGATCTAGTCTTTTTGCAAAAAGAAATTATGAAAACTGCGCATCATTGATGCGCAGTTTTTATTTTTACAGGCATGACCAAAGAAGATCCCATAGGTATATTTGATTCAGGAGTAGGTGGTACTTCTATCTGGAAGGAAGTGCATAGACTGCTGCCCATGGAACACACGATCTACCTGGCCGACAGCATTAACGCCCCTTACGGGGAAAAAAACAGGCAGGAGATCATCGATCTCAGCATTAAAAACACAGAAAAGCTTTTGGAATTTGGTGCGAAGATCGTCATTGTGGCCTGCAACACAGCTACCACCAATGCTATTAAAACCCTGCGAGCCTCCTACAGCATACCTTTTATAGGTATAGAACCCGCCATTAAGCCTGCTGCCCTTTACTCCCAAAAAAAATGCATTGGGATCCTGGCCACAAAAGGCACCCTGTCCAGTGAACTTTTTGCTAAAACCTCAGACCTCTATTCCCAAGGCACACGGGTGATCGAGGTGATAGGGCACGGCCTTGTCCAGGCGATCGAAAATGGGGAACTTCAGACTGCCGGGGTTAAAAAAATGCTTTCAGAACTCCTCGAACCCATGATCGAGGCAGATATTGACTACCTGGTACTGGGCTGCAGCCATTACCCCTACCTCATTCCTGCACTACGGGAGATCCTACCTCCCACTGTAAAAATCATCGATTCGGGCCGCGCCGTAGCCAAACAAACCAGGGTGATCCTTCAAAGCCTGGACCTGTTGGCCACAGCCCCTCAACATGCGCCTCAATTTTTCACCAACGGCAGACCTGAAATTCTTAAACAGCTGGTTAACACCCCAACTCAAGCCTATTCAGTGAACTATCTTAATTTCTGAAAATCAACCAAAAGGCCATATACCCCCTGTAAAAGATTATTCTCATAATTCGATTCCAGCCATTAGTTTTCGTAATTTTGCAAAAAATAAAAAAAGATGAAGGAATTCACAATTGATATAAAGCCCACCACAAAACCTGCTATTGTAAAGTTCGAGGCGAATACTTTCCTCACTCAGCATGAAAGCTTCGAATTCGGAAACATCGAGGAGGCCGGCAGATCTCCCCTGGCACAGCAGCTGTTCCACCTTCCGTTTATTAAGACCGTTTATATTGCGCAGAACTTTGTGGCCATAGAAAAGTACAACATTGTACACTGGAAAGATGTACAGGAAGAGATCGCACAGCAGCTAAGGGACTACCTGAACGAGGGCGGGGAAGTCATCACAGCCTCAGGGGAAGAAGAAAACAAAAAAATCCCGGTAACGGTATATGCAGAAAGCACTCCCAATCCCGGTGTAATGAAATTCGTTTCCAACAAGAAACTGGTTTTACAAACTGTGGAATTCAAGAATATTGATGAAACAAAAAATGCTCCCTTAGCCCAGGAATTGTTTCATTTCCCATTCGTAAAAGAGGTTTTTCTTGATGAAAATTACATCTCCATTAGCAAGTATGACATTGCCGAATGGAATGATATCACTATGGAATTGCGTGAGTTCATCAGGGAATACCTGGAACAACGAAAAGAAATCCTCTCTCAGGACCTCATTGAGAAAAAACCGGAAGCTTCTTCTACCGGAAATATCCCTCCGGTACAGCTGGACGATACTTCCAGAGAAATCGTGGCCATTTTAGATGAATATATTAAACCTGCCGTAGCGAGTGATGGCGGGAATATTCTTTTTGAGTCTTATGATGAAAAGGAGAAAGTGGTAAAAGTTATTCTACAGGGGGCCTGTAGCGGCTGCCCTTCCTCCACTTTCACGCTCAAGAACGGTATTGAGACAATGCTGAAAGAAATGCTGCAAGATCGCGTGGAACGTGTGGAAGCCATAAATGGCTAGGAGAAAATCAACTAACTCCTTATAGGAACATTACAAAAACCGGAATTTTTCCGGTTTTTTTTGGCCTTTACTCCTTCATTACAGGGATTTCTTGGCCTCCACGTAAAACTCCTGGAATAACTGCAGTAAGTTCATCGTAGAAGTGATCAGGTCCTTGGTTTCCAGCAGTAGACCGAAGTAAAGTTCGCTGTTCTTGGGACTGGTCTCTGAGGTACGGATACGTTTTATTTGCTTTTTTATCAATTGTGAAACTTCCTCCAGCAATTCCTGCTTTTCTGCCAGGACATTATCGATCTGCCCGAAGGTTTGATCATTGAAGATCTTTTCAATATCGTCAAAAAGTACCTGCGTCTTATCATCTATCCTCTTAAGATCCCTAACCTGGTTGAATTTTAAATTCTTATGATTATTGTTGACATGCTGGTAACTGTTCCTGGTGATAAATCCAATTGACTGCACCATATCCTGCAAATAGTCCAGTATCAGGATGTAAAACCTGCTGGACTCCAGGGAGTTTTCATCAACTGATTTGATGAAATAGAAAACATTCCTTTTAAGTTCATCTATTTCAGCCTCCAGCTTTTTAATCGCCTTCTTGTTTTTCTTTAATTTTCTTTGATCATGATAGCCCAGGTTATCCACGGTCTTGGAATACATTTTATTCACTCCCGCGATCACTCCTGAAATGTTTTCAGAAGTTTCCAGTACCATCTCATGGATTGTGCTTATATCACTCCCCCGAAAACTTTTCTTTTTTTCTTCTTCCCTGACCTTTCTGGAATGCATGACCACATTACGCGTTACCAGGAAGATGGCGAACCCGATTAAGACGGTAATGGCGATGATCCCTCCAAAATAGATGATCGTTGCAAAAACAGCGGCGGCTGTAAAAGCCACCATGGCTGTAACGAACCATCCTCCAATCACATTTACAACCCCGGCCACACGGTAAACAGCGCTCTCCCGGTCCCAGGCTCTGTCTGCCAGGGAAGTTCCCATTGCCACCATAAAGGTAACATAGGTGGTTGAAAGCGGTAATTTCCAGCTGGTCCCTATGGAAATAAGTACACTGGCAACCACCAGGTTAACCGAAGCCCTCACTTTATCGAAGGCCGGGGCATCTACCCGCTTACTACGCGAATAGGAACTCTTTGGTTTTTCAAACTGCGAATCGATCTTCTTTTGGATTCGGGATGGGGTTATGGAATCCAATATGCCTCCAACAAACACGGAGTACCTTACAAGTCCCCTGGAAACGAAATTAGGAGAAAAACGCTCAGTACCTTCATTCTGTCGGGAAAGGTCCACCCCTGTTTGTACCACACTACGGGCTTTGCTGGAAAACCAGATGGTAGCCACCATAACGCCTCCCGCTATGACCAGTAAAAAAGCCGGTGTAGGTACAGAACCTCCCAACCCGGTCATTAAAAACTCTGAAGGAAGAATACCCGAGACAGCATGGGCTTCCTGCCATAATTCAAAAGACTGCCAGGCCGCAATGGGTACCCCGATAAAATTCACCAGGTCATTCCCCGCAAAGGCGAGGGCCAGGGCAAAAGTCCCAATTACAATGATAACTTTAAGAATATCTGTCTTGAAAACACTTATCAACAGCTGGGATATCGCTGTGAATAGCACAAACCCCAACAAAACGATGATTATTGAATTATCAGACAGGTAATCTATAAAACCCTCTGAAACGAAGGTGACTGATCTAAGACCTTTGAGCAGGATAAAGTACATGATCGCAGTAAGGGAAAGTCCCCCAAAAATGCCTCCTGTATATATGAGGTTCTTTTCAAATCGGAATGATAACACCAGCCTGGAGAAATATTGTACCATGGCTCCCACTATAAAAGCCACCACCACAGCCATAAGGATCCCAATCACGATTTCTGTGGCTTTTTGCGTATTGATATATTCCAGAATACCCGTGAATTCCCCCGACTCCTGGTAGACTTTTATAGCTGCCATACTCACTGCCGCCCCTAAAAGTTCAAAAACTATGGACACGGTTGTAGAGGTAGGCAGGCCCAGGGAATTAAAGAAATCAAGCAATAATACATCAGTGATCATTACTGCCATGAAAATGATCATGATCTCTTCGAAATAGAATTGTCCCGGTAAAAAAATGCCTTTACGGGCTACTTCCATCAGGCCGCTTGAAAAGATAGCACCCACCGCAACCCCAAGGCTGGCAATTATAAGGATATTGCGCATCGATACTGCCCTGGATCCTATTGCCGAATTTAAAAAATTGATGGCATCATTGCTCACTCCTACCACCAGATCGGTCACGGCAAGGGCCAGGAGAGCTACCAGCATTACAACATAGACATCTTCCATAATGAGGGGTTGAATGGCTCCATGCAAATTACAGGTAATTTACGAAACCCTTAAAAAATGAAAGCCAAAATATCGTTAATGAGGTTTAACATTACTTTGGGCGAAAATTTTTGATGATTTCGTAACTTGATAATGAACTAATTAAAATTATTAACCATTCTAAATTTTATTAATTATGGCAGTACTAAAAGTTATTGAAGTAATGGCGAACTCTGACAAGAGTTGGGAAGATGCCGTTCGTAACGCAGTAAAAACCGCTGCAAAATCTGTGAAAAACATTCGGTCTGTATATGTGAAGGACCAAACCGCCAATGTTGAAGGAGATAATCTAACTGATTTTCGTGTGATCACCAAGATCACCTTCGAAGTCAATGCAGAATAGTCCAACTCCTCAATCACATAAAAAAAGGCGCTTCCCAACGGGAAGCGCTTTTTGTTTCCCCCGGCACCGGTATTAAGTTTAACAGAAAATAAACATAAAAAAATTAACAAAAACCGCTTCTTTGCAAAAAAGACTCCCCAATGGAAGAATTAAGCGACCTTCAAAATTACACTGAAGAATATGCAGAGAAGCTTATAGAATTTTTACCCAACCTCATTGCAGCCGTTCTGCTTCTGATATTTGGATGGTGGGCGATCAACCTCATCCTGGGTTACCTGAAAAGGATGTTCGCTAAAAAAACTTATGACCCTGCCCTGCAGAATTTCGCCCTGAATATCCTTAACTGGGGGCTCAAGATCTTACTCTTCGTCACCGTGATTGGCCAACTGGGTGTGCAAACCACTTCCTTCGTAGCCATTCTGGGGGCCGCAGGCCTCGCCATTGGGCTGGCTCTTCAGGGTTCCCTTTCCAACTTTGCCGGCGGAGTGCTCATTATTCTCCTCAAACCCTTCAAGATCGGAGATTGGATTGAAGTACAGGGGGTCTCGGGAAGCGTCAAGGATATCTCCCTTTTCTACACCAAACTAAATACCTTCGGCAATCAATTGGCTATCATTCCCAATGGGGAGATTACCAATGATAACATTATTAATTACTCGGGAGAAGGAACACGCCGGGACGCCATTACTATCGGGATCTCTTATGACAGCAACATAAAACTGGCAAAGGATACGCTTTTAGAGCTTCTTGAAGAACAGGAAGGTATTTTAAAGGATCCTGCTCCCGCAGTGGTTGTGACCGAGCTGGCAGACAGTGCTGTTAATCTTTCGGTGCGTTTTTGGGCTCCTAATGATGTATTTTGGAACTGTCATTTCTATACGATCGAAGAGGCTAAAACGAGATTGGAATCGGCAGGAATCAGCATTCCGTTTCCACAAAGGGATGTGCATTTCTTCAATCACAGCCAGGAAGAAAAAGAAGCAGGAGCAAAAGCAGTAATGGAGAATAAATAATCCCGGAATGCCCTCACAAAGGTTTTCGGCAGGATCTAACCTATCATGAAATCTTTCAAATAATAAGGTTCAAAATAGGCTACATCTTCAAAAAGTTCCTCCTGATATTTTTTTTCAGCCAGGGAAGGCATTTGTGCAGCCGAAGGCAATTTGTCCCTCAGGAATTTCGCATTGGAATGGGTACAGATCTTTTCAAATTTCTCCACCCCGTTACCAATGAAGGTCACTTTTCCCTTTTCAAAATATTCATTATACGAATTTTCATCAAGGATCTTGGCAAAGGTGTTGAAAAGAGGTTGCTTATTGGCAGTAAAGCCGGCTGTATACACCTCCATCCTGCGAGCATCCAGTAAGGGCACAATAAAATCCCCTTCCTCCTCCCCAACCTGATGGGCCAAAGAAGCCAATGTCGATACAGAAATGAGGGGAATATTAAGAGCGAAGCAAAGACCTTTTGCCGCAGAAACCCCAATCCTGAGACCGGTATAAGACCCCGGACCTTTGCTCACGGCAATGGCATCCAGATCTTCGGGACTTAGCTGGTTCTCCTTAAGGATCTCCTCAATAAATATATGTAGTCGTTCGGCATGTGAATAATTATCGCTGTAATCTTCTTTAATTGCCAGTATCCCCCCGTCCCGGCCAAGGGCCACAGAGCAATTTGTTGTTGCTGTTTCTATACAGAGTATTAAAGCCACTTTCTTTTATTCTCTTGTTGCTATTTCTTCCTTGCTGGTTACTCCCACTTTATCTCCCGGTTTCAACGATTTCGTGACGGTATTGTAGGGCCCGGTTATCACATCCTCCCCAACTTCCAGTCCCGAAGTGATCTCGATATTGGTATCATCCTGGATGCCGGTCTTAACCACGCGCAATTTAGCTTCTTCTCCTTTCCTGACAAAGACAGTTTCAAATTTTTGGGAAGATCTTTCCGCATCCTTTTGCCTCCCGTTCGAGCTCGTATCTGATTTCATTACAATAGCACTTATGGGGACGCCTATTACATCTTGCTTCCTATTGGTAATAATGTCTACCGTAGCCGTCATACCTGGCCTAAAAGGAGAGAAATGAACGGGCTTTCCTTCCAACAGATGGGAATAAGACTCCTCCAGGATCCTCACCTTCACCTTGAAATTTGTCACCTGATCGGCCGTTAATCCTGCGTTTGCAGAATTAGAGATCTCAGTCACCATTCCTTTGAACGCTTCCTTGAGATAGGCATCTACCTCCACTATGGTAGAATCACCAATG
>JBEPWW010000042.1:0-12303 GCA_041642215.1 Salinimicrobium sp.
AGGACAGGTAAGCCTGAACAAAACCAAAACCCCCATAAGCATCTCAAAGTGGATAAGGCTCAGGCTGGGAGACACCTTTAGAGTGGTGATCTACCACAACCAGCGGCATCTCGTGCAGGCTCAAAAGCTGCTGAAAACCGATTGATACCCTCCTTCGCCTAAAAAAGCTCCGGCGGGTAAAAATTTAGATTTTGGAATTTGGTGCCTGGTGCCTGGTGCCTAATGCCTGGTGCCTGGTACTTGGTGCCTGGAGTTTAATTTTTTACCATTTTATTTACGTATAATCCCCTGCGAATAAGGCATTTATTCCGTATTTTACGAAGGCGAAAAAACTTTACCTCCCCCGGCTCCGGTAGCCTTTATGAGTCAGCATATCCACCTTTAATACACATACTATGAGATTACTGATCTACCTGATATTCCTGGTACCTTTCCTGGGGATATCCCAAGCTGAAGAAGTTGATCCTGAGACCGGGGACCTGCTCCTCGAGAGCCTGATGTTAACCCCTCATCCTGAAAAAGTGCCGCAATTCAGGCAGGCCCTGGCTGCCCATAACCGGGAATACCATTCTGAAGATCCCTTTGGCGCCCGGGTATATTATATCTCCAGTGGCCCCAACACGGGGAAATATATGCAGGTGACCGGGCCTCTGTCCTGGGCCGACCGCGATGCGGCTTCTGAGTGGCTACAGGAGCGGGAGGAGGCCTGGATCAAAAAGGTCCTGCCTTACACCCTGCCCGAAGCCGATCTCACCTACTGGAAAACGCATCCTGCCCTTTCTTCTTTTCCGGAAGAGTTCACTATACACAAGCTCCTGGTAGACCTGTATGATGTTGAGGAATACCGGGATGACCGCATGATAAAACTTCTCGAGACCAGCGGCAGGCTGGCCATGGAAAAATTCCCCGATATCACTTACGGCATCTATACCAATATGTTCCCCTCCACCCGGGAGGGAAAAGACATGGCCATGGTGTTCTTCTTTGAGGATTATGAGTGGTTGGCAAAGGACCTGAAATTCGAAGAGGCTTTTGAAGCCTTTTACGGGGCGGGCAGTTTCCGGGATTACCTGCAGGAATGGCGGCAGGTGACCCGGGGCAAATCATCTGAGATCTGGATCCTGCAACCCGATATAAGCGGATCAGCTGCCGGAATCACACCCGGGAAGCGAAATTAAAACCTCACTTCCCGCGCCTCCCGGTGGTCAACAGCAGCTATAATTTTAGATCCTGTACAGCAGCCATTCCAGTCCCAGTCCGGGCAGGGGCTTTTTATTAGGTTTTTTTAGCTTTTTTGGCTGCCGGGCTGCCGCTGTAGCATTACAAATTGTTTTTGCTGTCCGCATGTCCCGAAGTAGGAGGTAATTTATCATGATTAAAGAATTTAGATTAGGTTTCTTCTTACCATGACGCAGGAGCCTCTAAAAAGATGCAGAATCCAGAAAGATCCTATCCCCGGTCCCCCTGATCGCTATTCCGGTTTAAGCATGTTTTAGGAATACAGATCCTCAATACACCCTTAATTTAACAATTATTTCACCCGGAGCACAGCCGAATCTACATCGCTCAAATTGCACAATACCCTGCTTTTCAAACTTAATACCGTAAAAAATCACTATCCTTCCTCCCCTAACGGACACATAAAACTTTAACAGATTATCATTTTATTAACATTTATTTATATCTTGGACCCCGGAGTCCAGAAACCATTACAAACGGGGCGCATTCTGAAAAGCCATATGAGTAGGAAAACTAATCTAATAACAGATGAAATTTAAAAGCGTATTTTTTCTGCTTGCTCTTGCAGGCACCTTAACCTTAACCAGCTGTTCGGTGCGTCTTGTTGACTTCACCGTGATAAGCTCCAAGAATGTGAACCTGAACATTGACAGGACCAAAGGAGTTAAAACAGAAGGAAGCAAAGCTTATTTCCTTGGAATTGGCTGGAACATCAAGGACGCCATGGATAAGGCCCTGGAGACCGCCGGTCCGGAATATGATCTTTTGATCGACGGGGTGGTACGCTATTCCAGCTATCCCTTTATTTCTTCGGTAAAAGTTGAAGGTACCGCGGTGAGTTCTTCGGCCATGGTAGCTCAACTTGGAGAAGAAGGATTTAAGCAGTGGCTACAGGGACAGGATATTTTAAGTGAAGAAACAGCTGTTGTCATAGAAGAATAACTCCTTGCACCAGGCATCGAAGAGGTCGTCTAAAAAGCTTTTAAAATCGTCATTCTGAATTTTGTTCAGAATCATATTAATCTGAATTCCAGAACTTATAAGAACCTGAAACAAGTTCAGGTTGACGTAAATTAAGCTTTTTAGACGGCCTCTTATGCTTTCTAAAAAAGAACCCCACCTGTATAAAACAGGCAGGGTTCTCCAAATTGGCTGGTTTATAGCTGCTATTGATTTTGTTCCATTTCCATTTCCATATCTTCTGCAGACATGCTGGAGATATTCATCACTTTCACTTCCCAGTCCCCATTGGTGCGTTCCCAGATAAAGGTATAGGCTCCCCTGTACTGCACGGTATCGCCCTGGTACCCGTGGGAATAGGTCCCCGTATCATAGGCGATCCTCTCTGAGGAGTTTCTAAGTCGGGATTCCATCTGCAGGTCCCTCATGTTGACAGAACTTCGCTCCATCCAGGGTTCAATGCTGTCCCCGTGGCTCAGCTGCCCGTTAAGCATCAGGATAGCGTCATCTGCAGTCATATCCCTTACATTCTGCGGGTCATTGCTTTTCCACGCCTCCTCCCAGTCCTGAATCACCTGGTCAGTATCCCTGGCCATGGTATCCATTTGCGTTTGGGCCGCCATCGCCTCATCATCCGGGGTATCCCTCTGCCCATCCTGGCAGCTTCCCAGCACCAGCATGAGCGCCAGTATGGCTAATGAATTCATCAATCTCATAATCGGTTGTTTTATTGGTTACTCCCTCTAATTTACCCATAATCAGATTCTTACGCACATAAATTCCGATTTTTTAGATAAAATGTAGGGTTTTACGGTTTAAGGGATTGGATTTTTGATGTTTGGGGTTTGTTGTTTATTGTTCATTGATAATTGTTATTTGATAATTGATGATTGCTCATTGATTATCCGCCTGAGAAGGGCTCCGGCGGATAAAGAGTTTGTTGCCAGGGACTTGCATTTGATACCTGGAACCTGGAACTTGATATTTGGTACTTGGAACTTGGAAATGAAAAAGCCGCCCTTACGGTGCGGCTTCTTCCGGCTGAATCAAATAATTATCGTTCCACCATTCCTTCCATACTGATGATGTACTCTTTCTTTTTTTCATCATAGGTAATGCTGTAGGTGGTGGGGTAGTAAAATCCGGGTCTCTGAAAGATCTTTGGCTGCGCGATGTCATAGGTGCCGTTGATCCTGTCCCGCAGGTGTTCCATGGTGATCATGGGTTCATAAAAGACGAACTGAGCATCATAGGACCCATAGATAAAGGTGTGACTGAATTCCCCGCCGTTGAATTCGGGAGCCAGCAGGTTGATCCAGTGCATGCCCATTTGAGGTACCAGTTCTCCCGTAGGCACATAATTGGCCGGCCAGTAATCTTCGGGTGGCAGCGGCACCGCCACGCCTTTCTCAGGATCTGTGAACTGCATTTTCTCTTCCGGGGAGACCATATAGAAGTGAATATCAAAATGAGGTGCCGAGTAGAAGATCAGGGGATCATGCCCGTGCGGGTTCCAGTCCAGGTCCACATGATCAATCGCCAGTCCTTCGGTTTTATTGGGAAGTTTTAAGGTAAGTACCTGCATATGATCGGGCAGGCGTTCCAGGGCCTTTTCAGAAATTTTTACCCCTATGGCCACCGGCTCCCCGGAATGGGTCATGGTAACCATGCTTCGGGCAACCCCATTTCCCAACGGCTGTGCCGGGCCATAAAAGGTATTGACCTTTTCGACAGGAGCCTTGAGGTTGAGATCTGATGCGGCATTATCCTGTTCCGGCAGGCTGTCTTTTTCACAACCCATTAAGAAAACCATCAAAAATAAAATAAGTAAGTAGGAAGGAGATTGGGGCGACAAAAGAAAATTCTTAAAATTACTCATGACGCTGATTTTTAATTGGTTATAACTTAAAATTAGCTCAATTATCAGCTTAAAAATGTTACTTAATTGTTAAAAAATCACCTCCTCTCCTTAAATCTGAAAAAGCCGCGACTGGGCTTTGTTAAGTTAAAAAAAAGTTATTTTAAAACTCCTTAACTAATTTTCGCACAAGGGTATACGATCTTGTAGGAAATATCAAATCTCAATGGACAAACAACTTAAATCGGCGGGGAAATTCATATTGAAAGCCACAGCCTTAAAAGTCGGCAGGGCCTTATTGCGCCCCCGAAACCTGAAAAAGCTGGGGATGGGTGCCGGTGCTGCCGCCGCTGCAGGCGTGGGATACCTCACTTACAAAGCGTTTACTAAAAAGAAATAGCTGCTACCGAGAATAAATCCCACCCGGGATTTCTGAAACCCCATTTTCGGTGACCCCGTTAGCAGCTTCACCCGAAATACCCCTATAAATTTCGGGCAAGGGATCCTGTTCTACGGGGGCGGGATCCCTTATTTTTATCATCATTTCCCGGATATCCTGCCCCAAAAAAACCTCACGGCCCCGCCCCAGATCAAACCGGCAAAATATTCTTACATCCTGAGGCACTGCCCAAGATCTGGACACAGAAGCGGCAGGATCAGCCAGACGTGGATAAAGAAAAGAAGAGCGAACAGGACCCCCACCACGATCGAATGGATGATATAGGTGCTTTCCCCTTCCGGCTTTATCCATGGCCAGATAAGTCCGAAGGAGCCCATCACAAAGAGGAAAAAGGGCAGGCCCGAGAAAAACAACAGAAAACGGGAACTGAACTGCTCTACATACATTCCGTAGAAAAAGAAGCCGATAAGCACGGCAAGTACGATAGAGATCCAGTAAATGATCTCTGTTGTTTTATTTTTCACCTTGACCATAGCTGTATCTGTTTTAGTGGATTTCTTTAAAATTAGCCAATTAAACAGGGGAATAAAATGACAAAAATCATTAAGAAACAGGGTTTTATAGGTAACCCCTTTAAATTTCACCCGCGGGATAAAAACTTCCGGAAGGAAATCTCCCCACCAACAAGGAATTTATTTTTTATATTGGCGGGAATTAGAAGTACCTCAAACCCTTACCTATGAATAAATTTGTGATGGGGCTCCTGGTCTTGTTTCTCTTTGGAGGAGCTGCCACCTATGCCCAGGACACGATCCCCCAGAATGACACCCTTACCACTAAAGAACTCCCGCTCAAACCGGAGCGAAAAATCTCCTTCAACACAAAAGAAGGCACCTGGATCTCGGTGGATGTGAGCCCGGATGGCAACACGCTGGTCTTTGACATGATGGGCGATATTTACCGCATGCCTATTTCTGGCGGCAAAGCCGAAAGGATCACAGAAGGCATGCCTTACGATGTGCACCCCAAATTTAGCCCCGACGGGAAGTCCATTGTTTTTATCTCAGACAAAAGCGGATCTGACAACATCTGGACGATGGACCTGGAAAACCGGGAACCCAAACAACTTACTGAAGATTCCAACCAGAACTATTTTTCTGCAGACTGGACTACAGACGGGGAATATATCGTGGGGGCAAAAGGCCGCCGCAACATCAAGCTGCACCTGTACCACAAGGATGGGGGCAGCGGCGCCCAGCTTATCTCAAAACCTGATAATCTCAAGACCATAGATCCTGCCCTGAGTGCGGATGGCAGTACGATCTATTACTCCAGGCGTACCGGGGCGTGGAACTACAACGCCCAGCTGCCGCAGTACCAGATTGGCACCTATGATATGGAGAACGGGGACATGACCACCATCACGGCCCGCTACGGTTCTGCCTTTACGCCCACACTCTCTCCAGACGGGAAGTGGATGGTATACGGGAGCCGGTTCGAAAATCAAACAGGACTGGTCCTGCGTGACCTGGAATCTGGCGATGAAGAATGGCTGGCCTATCCCGTACAGAGAGACGACCAGGAATCCATAGCCTCCCTGGGGGTTCTCCCGGCGATGTCCTTTACGCCAGACAGCCGCCACCTGATCGCATTTTACGGCGGAAAACTGCACCGCATCTCCATAAGCGATAAAAAAGCCACCGAGATCCCTTTTGAAGTAGACCTTGATCTCGATATGGGGCCGCAGCTTTCTTTTAAATACCCTATTGAAGATACTCCTGAAGCCCTGGTGACACAGATAAGGGATGCAGTCCCTTCTCCCGATGGTTCAAAACTGGCCTTTACTGCCCTAAATCGCCTATACGTAATGGATTTCCCCAACGGAAAACCTCAGCGCCTTACCGATCATGATTTTACCGAAGCCCATCCCGCCTGGTCCCCGGATGGAAAGTCGATCGTATTTACTACCTGGGAAACCAAAGGCGGGCATATCTATAAGGTAAATGCGAATGGCAGAAACCTGAGAAAATTAACCACAGAACCTGCTTTATACAGCAATCCAGCCTGGTCTTACAAGCAGGACAGGATCGCCTTCACCCGGGGGTCTGCTCAAAACTACCGCAATTCAACCGGGGGCTTTAGCTCCAGGTACCGCGAGGACCTGGCGTGGATCCCTGCCAACGGTGGCACGGTGACCGTCATTGAGCGATCTAAAGGACGGTTGAATCCTCATTTTACCAGGATAGATGACCGTATCTACCTCAACAAAGGGGAAGAGCTGGTATCGGTACGATGGGACGGCACCGATGAAAAGACGCATTTAAAAGTAAAAGGGATCACTACTTTTGGATCTTCTGTAGCCGATGCCCACATGCTTCCGGAAGATCCCGACCATGAGGAGCCGCGTGACCAGGCTTCCCGGCCTTCAGAATTAAAGATCTCCCCCGATGGTCGCAGGGCCCTGGCACAGATCAACAATGACATTTATACCGTACTGATCCCCAGATTTGGGCAGGCGGCAGAGATCTCTGTAGCCAATGTAGAGAAAGCATCTTTCCCGGCAGACCAGCTTACTGAAATAGGTGGGGAATTTCCTGCCTGGGCAGCTAACAGTGACAAGATCCACTGGTCCCTGGGCTCCAGCCATTTTGTTTACGACCTGCAGGAGGCAAAAGCCTACAAGGACAGCGTACAGGCCGTGAAAAAAGCACGCGAAGAAGCCAAAAAAGATGACAAAGAGGATAACGAAGACAAAGAAGAGAAGGAAGAGGCAAAAGATGAAGAAGATAAGGATGAAGGCTTTAAGGCAGATGAACACAGGATAGAGATAAAATACCGCAGAGCCATTCCGCAGGGATCGGCCGTCATTCGCGGTGCCCGTATCATTAGCATGAAAGGAGATGAGATCATCGAAGACGGGGATATCGTGATCGAGAACAACAGGATAACCGCGGTAGGACCTGCAGGAACACTGGAGGTGCCCAACGGGGCAACCGAGATCGATGGCTCCGGGAAAACAGTACTTCCGGGCTTTGTGGATACTCATGCGCACCTGAGGCCTTCCCAGCAGGTCCATAAGAACCAGGTCTGGATCTATTCGGCCAACCTGGCCTATGGAGTGACCACCACCAGGGACCCACAGACGGGAACCACAGATGTGCTCACCTATGCCGACATGGTAGAAGCCGGAATGATGCATGGCCCAAGAGTCTACAGTACCGGTCCCGGGGTGGGATTCTGGGCTTATAAGCTAAAGGACCTTGACCACACCAAAAGGGTGCTAAGGCAGTATAGCGAGTATTATGACACCAAGACCATCAAGATGTACCTGGTAGGGAACCGGCAAATGCGGCAGTGGATCATCATGGCTGCCAAAGAACTGAAGCTTATGCCCACCACAGAAGGCGGACTGGACATTAAGTTGAACATGACCCAGCTGCTGGACGGCTATCCCGGGCATGAGCACTCGCTTCCTATCTACCCCATGTACAGGGATGCCATCAAGACCATGGCAGAATCCAAAATGGCCGTGACCCCTACCCTGCTGGTTTCTTACGGCGGGCCCTGGGCAGAGGAATATTACTATGCCACCGAAGAGCCGTATAAGGATGAAAAGCTTCAGTACTTCACTCCCTATACTGAACTGGCCGGGAAAACCCGAAGAAGGGGTGCCTGGTTCATGGAAGAAGAACATGTATTCCAGAAGCACGCCGCAATGATGAAGGACCTGGTTGAGCAGGGAGGACTGGCAGGCGTGGGAAGCCACGGGCAACTGCAAGGCCTGGGCTACCACTGGGAACTGTGGGCGCTGCAAAGCGGCGGAATGGATGAGCACACCGCGCTTAAGACCGCGACCATCATTGGTGCCGAAAGCCTCGGGCTGGACAGGGACCTTGGTAGTATAGAAGCCGGGAAACTGGCCGACCTGGTGATCCTGGATGAAAATCCCCTGGAGAATATCAGGAACAGTAATTCTGTACGCTATGTCATCAAAGACGGGATCATTTATGATGCTTCCAGCCTGGATGAGATCCACCCTGAAGAAAAGAAAGCGCCGGAATTTGACTGGCAAACCCAAAGACCGGAAAACCTTCCGGGAATGAGGAATTAGTTTCCCTGCTGAACAGCTCAGCTACAGAGGTTGCCTAAAAAGCTTATTTAAGGTCCCGACCCTCCGGGAGGTTCTTAAAAAGCCTTTTGGACAACCTCTTTTTTGTTGGTAAAAACCGCGCTACTTAAAGGTGGACGAAGAAAGGACTATTTCTCCCCCCCATTTTTATAGCTCCCAAAAACCGATAAGGCGATAATTACAAACAGGGTAGCGAGGATAATGAAGCGAAGGTCTGACAGGCCGATCTCCCCGGAATTTTCACATCCGGAAAGACCTGCCGCGAGCAGGACTATTAACACATACAACCAGCGTTTTTCCAACATCCCTTTAAAATAGCAAATTCCCGGCAGTTCATGTGGTTTTCCTGAATCATCTTCTCCGGATTTATTCCATCTTCTGTGTGAAACCATAGCAATCTGTAGTAGCTACGGAAACACGCTGGGTGCAATACTCTTCCAACCTGCCATCAGGCCTTCTGTTCCCGATATTTTAACTAAATTGATCTCCTAAAATTCTTACAAAAATGAAACGAGCAATTCTATTGACCCTGGTAGCCCTTGCTGCCGTGGGCTGTAAAAATGGTACAGAAACCAACGAAAAACCACAGGATATGACCGAAGAGGCTATCATGAAAAGAGCCGATTCCCTGGCGCAGGCGTTCATCATTGTGGATGGACATGTAGATCTCCCCTACCGGCTAAAAGCACAGGGCATCAACCAGATCACCCGGGAAAACGGCCAGAGGATCATAGATGCCGGGGAGGGGGATTTTGATTTTGAACGGGCAAAAGAAGGCGGCCTGGATGCTCCCTTCATGTCCATTTTTATTCCCGCTGAATATCAGGAACAGGGAGGGTCAAAAGCTTTGGCCGATTCTTTAATTGACATGGTACGCTCCATCCCTCAAACCTATCCCGATAAATTTGCACTGGCCGAAAGCCCCGCCGATGTACAACGAAATTACGAAGCCGGCAAGATCTCCCTTCCCATGGGGATGGAGAACGGCGCTCCTATAGAAGGCGACCTGGAAAATATCCGATATTTCTTCAAAAGAGGGATTCGGTATATCACCCTCACCCACGGGCAGGACAATGAGATCTCAGATTCCAGTTATGACACCACCACTTCTAACATGAATTTTGGCCGGGAGGTAGTGAGAGAAATGAATCGGGTTGGGATCATGGTAGACGTAAGCCACATTTCAGACAGTGCTTTTCATCACGTGATGGAAGTCACTGAGGTGCCGGTCATCGCCTCCCATTCTTCTGCCCGCCACTTCACGCCCGATTTCCAACGGAATATGTCTGATGAACTCCTAAAGAAACTCGCAGAGAATAACGGGGTGATCCAGATCAATTTCGGGTCAGATTTCCTGGATCCGGAAAGCCAGAGAAGCAAACGGGAGAACCGCGAGAACCTGAGACAGAGACTGGAGGAAGAAGGCCTGGAGTACGGGGATGAGGAGGCACAACCCATCATCGAAAAATTCAACGAAGAGAACCCTTATAAATATTCAGATGTTTCAAAAGTAGCCGATCATATCGACCATGTGGTGCAACTCATCGGGATCGACTATGTAGGCCTGGGATCTGATTACGATGGCGTGGGAGATACCCTTCCCGAAGGCCTGAAAGATGCTTCTGAATACCCCAACCTAATTGCCGAACTGCTAAGGAGAGGATATTCAGACGAAGATATCGCGAAGATCTGTTACAAGAACATATTCCGTGTGTGGAATGCGGTGCTGGATCATGCCAAAGAGGAGACCCTGTAACCCGGGCTCCTTCAGAGAGAAAAGAGGTTGTCTAAAAAATAAATTTAGTACAACCTCTTCTTTTTTGACATTTCCCGAATATTTCTCCCGACGGAACAAAATCGGGGGTTTCCCCCCACTACCTCATGTTGAGAAAAGGACTAACTTAATACGATTTCCGTATGTATTAACCAATCCTTTTGTGCCATGAAAAATCTTGCTATCCTTTTGCTCAGCACGTTTGCCGTACTGTTGGTCCTTTCCTCATTTACGTATTTCAAAAGCACACCCGAAAAACAGGAGAACCAGGTAAAGGTAACTGTTCTGTATGGCCATCCTGACGACCCCGCCGCCTTTGAAGCCTATTACGACAGCACACACAGGTCAAAGGCAGAAAAAATAAAAGGCATAGGCAGAATGGAACTCACTAAATTCGCGGCCGGCACAGATGGCCGGGACCCGGTCTTCTATAGAATGGCAGAGTTGTACTTTCCAGATGTTGAATCCATGCAGGAAACCCTGAATTCTCCGGAAGGACAGGCTGCCCTGGCTGACACTGAAAATTTCGCCACCGGCGGCACGACCGTGGTGGTAGGCACTGTCACGGATTTTGAATTCAAAGCAGATTAATCCTTTTAAAATAGAAATCAGCGGAAATCTTCTACTAAAAAGTCTCTATTCCCCCTCAGGAAACCTTCCTGTAACACCCAGATTTATAGGCTCTTCATTTCCACTCTATAGAGAAACCCGAATTTTCCTACGTTTATTTTGCGTAACTTCCAGGGAAAATCGGAAAATGAAAAAAGCCGCAGAATATATTAAGCAGCAAAAAAAAGAAATAACCGATTCCTGGGGAGAAGCAGTGAACCGGGAAATAAAAGCCTCAAGAGCTACAGAGACTTTATTATTGCACAACCTCCTGCCAAACCTGCTGGAGGACATCGCCGATGTCATGCAACGTCAGGAAGGCCGGACCAACGATCTGGAAGCAGAAGAATGCCGGGAAATAATAAAAAAGAGCATTGATCATGGCCGGCACCGTGCGACTTCATGGCAGTATACCGTTGCACAACTCATCAAAGAGTATATCATCCTCAACCGCACTTTAACCAATATGCTAAGGTCTGAAGGCTTATACAGCGTAGATGTTAGCGTGATATTAACCTACACTCTGGAGACCTCCATGTCTCATTCTGTCAGTTCCTTTACCGACTCATTGCAGGAAATGCGGGAAAAACTGATAGGCACACTTGCCCACGACATAAGAAATCCCATCTCTGCAGCCTATTTTGCGGTGGATATTCTCAAACATGAAGATGGGGAGGAACGTTTAAAAAAATTACAGGGAATGGCCAGGAAAAGTCTTCTCAGGTCTGTTGAAATGATCGAAGGTTTACTGGACGCGATCAGCGTTAGAGCCGGGGAAGGAATTACCCTTAACTTCAGCAGGGACAATATTATGAATGTGGTAAAGAGCGTATACGAAGAAGCAGTGGAAACTTATTCAACCAAAGTAAATCTCGAGACGAATGAAGACAAGATCGAAGGCGTGTTCGATGGTGCGGCGGTTAGAAGAATTCTGGAAAACCTTCTCACCAATGCTATCAAATATGGAAACCTGAGTCAGCCCATCACTATATCTGTAGAGAGTAAATACCCTAAAGTGATCCTCAGCGTACACAACCATGGAAAACCCATTCCATCCCAAAACCAGCACATTGTATTCGATTTTCTTAAAGGTGACAAAGAAGCCTTCGGAAAAACCAAAAGCTGGGGCATGGGGCTGGCCTTCGTAAAAATGGCGGCCGCAGCCCACGGGGGGTATGTCGAATTAAAAAGTGATGAAAAAACCGGGACAACTTTCTCTGCAGTCCTGGATTTAAGTGCCAATCAACCGGGAAAAGTACGTTCCAAAACAAATGTTGAGAAGTAAATTCCCTGCCCTTTTTTTGCCTTTGAGCAGCGCTTATTCTGCTTCCGAA
>JBEPWW010000043.1:0-12210 GCA_041642215.1 Salinimicrobium sp.
CTCTGGGTGTTGATGTCCTCACTCCCGGCAATAGTGCTGGCCGCGTTCCTGGCTTCATTGCCATTTTCCACATTCTCCAGTGCCCGGGTCAACATATTCGCTCCATTCTGTGCCTCTTCTGCATTCGTATTAACAAGAGCGGTCTTGATGTGCATATAATGTTCATACGCAGCAGCCATGTTCTCATCTTTGAATTCCATATCGCCGGTTTGCTCTCCATCATCCAGATTACCTCCGTGGTTTACGGCGGCATGGTCACCATGACCTTCTGCTGGCATGCGGGTATCATTTTGCATAGGCATGGCATCCTCTTCCCGGTCCTCCTGCTTGTTCTCCCCGCAGGCACTAAGGGTTACTGCTCCCATAAAAGCTAAAATAAATGTTACTTTCTTCATTTTGAAATTGATTTACTGATTATTGATTATTTGATTTGTTCTACTACTTCCCCACAGGTTAACATGGCGTCACCAAAATAGGGATTTCTTATATTTTTTTCTAAGCTTAGCCAATATGCACCTTTGTCTGAATCGGCCATTGGACAGTAATCCACGTAGATCTCCCGGTCTTTTAGCCCGAAGGCGGCGAGGGTTTTGATCATTGCTTCAGAAAGAAAGATGAAGTTCTCGCGTCTTTCCTCAAAGTTCTCGGCTTCCTGGTCCAGTTCTGCATGTTCGGTCAGGAAACGCTGCTTTTCTTCCCAAAAAGCCCTGGCCTCTCCTGAAAGGTTTTCAGGATCTGTTTGTCTGAGCCTTTCCAGAAACCTTTCACTATATACGCTGCTTTTCTCTTCATCCCCTTCCACCAGTGCATCTTTGAGTTCAAGATAAGTAGCGACCAGCCGGTCTAACTGCTCCCTGAAAGCCGCTGATGCCTCTTCCCGGAAATCATAAGCATTGCTTTTCAGGTAAGCACGAATATCTTCCTGCTCCATCTGCATCTCATGCTTTGCGGAAATTGCGGGGTTCATCATGCTCGGTTTTCCCGCCAACTGCGCCGCGGCGTCTACCGTAAAGGTCCCGTTCACTACGATCTCATCCCCGGGCTGCAAACCTTCCTCCACCACATAGGCATCTCCCAGCGATGGTCCCAGGGTCACTTCCCGCATACGAAAACCGGCCCCTGTCTCTGTATCTTCTTTTAGATATACAATGGAGCGTTTGCCGGTCCAGAGGACGGCAGATTTTGGAACCACAAGAGTCCCCTCTCCGGTAGCTGCCGCTGTACTGCTAACTCTACCGCTAACAAACATGCCAGGTTTAAGCCTACCATTGGGATTCTCCACCTCCACTCTCGCGGTGGCAACCCTGGTACGACTGTCCAGAAGAGGATCTACAAAACTAATCCTGCCTTCGAATGTTTCCCCGGGAAGGGATTTTACGGTATATTCTACCTTGCTGCCTTCCTGCACCCATGCCATCTGACTTTCATACAGATCGAACAGCACCCATACCTTTGAAAGATCAGATATTTCATAGATGGGCATCCCGCGTTCCACGTAATCCCCCAGGTCAACCATTTTATCGGTTACCACTCCGTTAACATCTGCAGTGATGGGAAAGCGTTCAATAGGTGCGCCATTTTCCAGAATGCGATCGATCTGGCCCTCTCCTATCCTCCAGTTCCTCAGCTTTTGCCTGGAAGCCTCGAACAATTCGGGTTGGCTTTCACGAATGGCCGCGGCCTGCAGGAGTTCCTCCTGGGCCGTCACCAGGTCGGGGCTGTATACCACCGCCAGGGTTTGTCCCCGGTTCACCCTTTCTCCCGTAAAATTCACCCTGAGCTCTTCAATCCTTCCGGGAATATGTGTAGCCTGGGTATACGCATTGCGTTCATCCACCTCCACTTTTCCGGTTAATCTCAAATCGCGGGAGGCTTCCCCCTGTCCTACTCTCATTGTAGAAATATTCGCCAGTTTCATGGCATTTTCACTCATCCTGTACATATCTGGATCTGTTGACCCTTCTTCTTCCTCCAGGGGAACGAGATCCATCCCGCAAATGGGACAGGCGCCGGGTTCCGGCTGGCGTATCTGGGGATGCATGGAGCAGGTCCAGATAGTTTCTGCGCCTTCTTCTGCAGTATGCGCATGTTCGGTATGAGCATCTCTTTCAACCGCGAAAAAGATCCATCCCAACAGGAGTCCGACCAGCAGACTTCCCAGGATCACCAGTATATTTTTATTTTTTGTCTTCATAGTTAAAACGCTTTACCCGATAAATAATTAATTCTGGCTATAGCAGTAAAAAATGCGGCTTCTGCCCCTGCTATTTCCAATTGATACCTCAACAGCTCCTGCCTTACCCGTAGGACCTCCTCAAAATCTGCGGCAGCATTTCTATAGGAGGAAAGCAGGAGGTTCAGGACCTGGTTGGAGCTCTCCACCTGTTTCTCGTAGAGGGCCAGCATGGATCGGGAACGCTCCAGATCAAAGATAGCCGCTTCAAATTCAGCCGAAAGCCGGTTTTTAACCGCTACTCTTCTCTGACTGTAACTTTCCTGCATAAACTGTGCTTCTTTTTCCGCGGCCCGGTATTTTTTCCTGAAAATAGGCAGGGAAATGCTTAGCATGGGCATAAAAGCGTCTCTGCCGTTCCCCTCTGGATTGGCATCTGTTCTTTTCCCAATGATCGCATATTCCATTCCCAGGCCAATATCGGGATAGCCTTCTTTTCTGGCCACTACTTCCCGGGACCTGGCCGAGGCGGCCATTTTTTCCATTTCCATAAGCTTTGGATGATCCTCCAGGATACCATCGGGGATTTCCTGCAGGCTTACCTCTGTTGTTTCCAATTGCTCCGGAAGCACAACTTCCATGTTTCTGTGCCTGTTAAGCAAGGAATTGAACTGGGTACGAAGAGGGGCTTTTTGCAAGTCCAGTATTTCCAGGGCCGTAGCTGTTTCATTGATCATGAGCTCCGTCTGAAGCACATCTGACAATGCCCCGCTTCCCGCTCTAACGCGGGACAGGGAAAGATCCTTGTAATTGCGCAGGATCTCTGCATTGTCCCGCTGAAATCTTATTCCCCTTTCCAGCTCATAAAGCTGAAAATATTTTTCACTCACCTGGTAGAACAGTTCATTACGCGCATCCAGGAACGACTGGAATTTAGCCTCTGCCGCCAGGTTCGCCGCGTTCTCCCGTGCTTCAAGTGTCCCGAACCAGGGGAACATCTGCATCAACGAAAATCGTGCTTCCTGGGGGCCCAGCCGGGTTTCTACCATACGTCCAAAAGCACTTACGGTGAGATTGGGATCTGGCAGGCTGCTTACCTGGGGCGCCTCCTGAAGGGCCGCCTCAAATTCGGCGTAGACCGCCTTAAGGTCGGGGTTGTTCTCTGCCGCTATTTGCAGGTAATCCTCGAGCGTCTGCGCTGCTACCTGGGAACAGGTAAGCCCAAAGAAGACCACCAAGGCAAGCAGGTACCGATTATTATAGGTTACATTCATTTTATAATTTTTTATCCTACCCCGAAAATTAATCCCGGCAGGCGTTTATCTTTAAATTTCATCAGGTCCCGCTGGATTTCTCTTCACCACAGTTTCCCTCCAGTAGGCCTGCAAAACCGGCACTACGAAGATGGTCATGATCTGTATCAACATACCCCCAACAATGGGGATCGCCATTGGCACCATGATATCAGATCCTTTTCCTGTTGAAGTAAGCACCGGGAACAGTGCTATAATGGTTACCGCGGTCGTCATCATCGCCGGGCGAACCCTTTTAAGACCGGCCTCCATTACCGCTGCACGTACAGCCGGTACCGTCTGCGGATTCCTTTTCTCGAAGACCTGGTGAATATAAGTACCCATTAATACCCCGTCATCTGTAGCGATCCCGAAGAGGGCGATAAACCCTACCCATACCGCAACACTCAGGTTGATGGTTCCCATCTGGAACAGGTCCCGCATATTCATTCCCGAAACGGCAAAATCCATGAACCATTCCTGGCCGTAAAGCCAGATCATGATAAATCCACCGGCAAAAGCCACAAACACCCCAGAGAAGTGAATGGTGGAAGCGATCACCGTCTTGAACTGGAAGTACAGCAACAGGAATATAATAATGAGACAGATAGGAATGAGGATCGCGAGACGTTTTACCGCACGAACCTGGTTCTCATAATTACCAGAAAATTTATAACTGATCCCCGCAGGAACAATTAGTTCCCCGGAATCCAGTTTCTGGCGAATATAATCCTGGGCATCATTCACCACATTCACCTCTGCATATCCTTCCCGTTTATCAAAAAGCACATACCCGGTAAGAAAGGTATCCTCACTTTTGATCATCTGCGGCCCCCGCACATAATTAAGATCGGCCAGTTCCCCAAGGGGTATCTGTGCCCCTCCCGGCGTAGGAATAAGAATGTTCCGGATGCTTTCGGGGTCATCCCGCAGTTCCCGGGGATATCTTACCCGTACCGGAAAACGCTCTCTGCCTTCCACCGTAGAGGTGATCTCCATTCCCCCAATCGCGGTTTCAATGGTTTGCTGCACCTTTTCGATGCTAAGCCCGTAGCGAGCTATTGCCAGCCGGTCAATATCTATTTCCAGGTAAGGTTTTCCCACAATACGATCGGCGAAGACGGCTTCTGTCTTTACAGAAGGTACCTCCTTGAGGTATTCTTCCAGCTTCACCCCAAACTCCTGAATGCTCTGCAGGTCGGGTCCATAGACTTTGATCCCCATTGGCGCCCGCATTCCTGTTTGTAGCATGACCAGTCGTGTTTCTATAGGCTGTAGTTTCGGGGCCGAGGTGACTCCGGGCAACCGGGTGCGCCTGGTGATCTCCTCCCAGATGTCATCGGGGTTCTTTATATGTTCCCTCCAGTTACGATAATAGTTGCCATTTTCATCCCTGATAAGGTCTTCTGCCGAAACATTTCGACCTATAGCATCCTCATTGCTCAGGGTATCCCCCGATCGCAGGATGAAACGCCCCTCCTCATCTACTTTGAACGCCTGGAATTTTCCTTTTTCATTCAGGATATATTCAGGTTTATAATTGATCACGTTCTCAAACATGGAAATTGGCGCAGGATCCAGGGCGCTTTCCACCCGACCCAGTTTACCCACCGAAATTTCCACCTCCGGAATATTGGTCACAGCCAGGTCCAGCTGCTGTACGGTCTTGCGGGTCTCTTCTATGCCGGCGTGCGGCATACTGGTAGGCATCAGCAAAAAGCTCCCCTCGTTGAGAGAAGGCATGAACTCCTTCCCTACTCCGGGAAAGGTATGGGTCATCCCGCTCCATACAGAAGTGGTCCTCACGTTCCATCCCAGCCTGTCAAAACCATTTGCGGCAAATCCAAACAATCTTGGGAAGCCAAACCATATAAGCAGACCAAAAAAGATCGTGATCAACGGAAGAAGCAAAAATGTTCCCTTATTCACCAGGCACCAGCTTAAGATAGGGCGGTAGAATTTCACAACAGCCAGTAATACGGCCAGGGTAAGCCCCAGCAGGATGATCACGAAAAGGTAATTGGTGAACAGGGAGTTCGCAAATCCCAGCGGCATCCATTCCTCTGCCAGGAACAGGATAGTTACAGCCAGGATCACCACCATGGTGATCATATTGGAATAGCGGCCCAGAAATTCAGGATTCCTGCTTTCCAGTAGTTTTAAAGTTCCTATGACTGTTAGGGCCAGGGGCAGCCAGAAGGAAAAATATACGGCCAGGACAATTCCTGCCACTATGAGCGCGATGTTCCATATCTTCTGGGACCTTTGCCGGTCAATACGGGTATTGAACGCGAAATAGGAAAGCATGGGCAATACGAGGGCTGCGGTCACAAAGGCTGCCGCGATGGCGAATGTTTTGGTAAAGGCAAGCGGTCTAAAGAGTTTTCCTTCGGCATTTTCCATAAAGAAAACCGGAATAAAACTTACAATGGTCGTTGCCAGGGCGGTGGTCACCGCAGGGGCGACCTCAGCAGTAGCCTTATAGATAACAGACAGTAATTTTTCACCGCGGGCATTGGCATTTTTCCGCATTTCCAGATGCCGTACCGTATTCTCCACGAACACGATCCCAACATCGACCATGACCCCAATCGCGATTGCGATCCCCGATAATGCCACCACATTGGCATCAACGCCAAAGTATCGCATCACAATAAAGGTCATTAGTACTCCAATTGGCAGCAAACTGGATATTAGGATTGATGCCCGCAGGTTCAATACCAGCACCAGGATCACAATAATACTGATAAGGATCTCATGCGACAGCGCCCGCTCCAGGGTCCCGATAGTTTCATGGATCAATCCTGTGCGATCATAGAACGGGACAATGGTGAGCTGGCTCTCCGTACCATCTGCCAGGGTTTTACGGGGGAGACCGGAAGCGATCTCGCCAATCTTAATTTTAGTATTATCGATCACCTCCAGGGGATTCGATCCATACCGGGCGACCACCACGCCACCGGTAACATCTGCACCTCCTTTATCCAGAATCCCCCGACGTTCTGCAGGGCCCAGGGTCACTTCAGCAATATCCCTGATCAACACGGGGGTATTCTCCACTTCAGCCACCACAGTGTGCTCAATATCTTCTATGGATTTAATATATCCCAGGCCACGCACCAGGTACTCGACCTTGTTCACCTCCAGGGTTTTTGCTCCCACATCACGATTGGACTCACGTACCGCCATCATTACCCTGTCAATCCCGATATCGTAAGCTTTCAGGGCGTCCGGATCAACATCGATCTGGTATTCCTGAACAAAACCACCCACAGAGGCTACTTCAGAAACCCCCTGCACCGCGCTAAGAGCCGGTTTCACATAATAGTCCTGTATAGTACGGGTTTCATGCAGATCCCAGCCTCCGGTCACATTGCCTTCCCGGTCCCTACCCTCGAGGGTGTACCAGAAAACCTGCCCCAAGGCAGTAGCATCTGGCCCAAGAGTCGGGATAGCGTCATCTGGAAGCAAACCTGCCGGGAGGGAATTCAGTTTTTCAAGGACCCGGCTGCGCGACCAGTAAAATTCCACACTCTCTTCAAAAATGATATAGATACTGGAAAAGCCGAACATGGAATTGCTCCGCACCGATTTTACGCCCGGGATCCCTAAAAGGGAACTGGTAAGCGGGTACGTGATCTGGTCCTCAATATCCTGGGGAGACCTGCCCGGCCAGTCGGTAAAAACGATCTGCTGGTTTTCCCCAATATCGGGAATGGCATCAACCGGCACCGGATCCTGGGGTAAAAAGCCTGTATCCCAGTCAAAAGGAGCGGTGACCAGGCCCCAACCGACGAGGAATATCAGTAAAAGCACTGACACCAGGCGGTTGTATAAAAAGTATTTAATGATTTTGTTGAACATCTACTTCATATTTGATGATGAAAAATTCCTTTGTTAAGCGATCCTTTCCGGATCAGGAATAAAAATCCCTGTAAAAAACAGAGCAGATCCTGCAGAGCAGGATCAACATCAACAAATATCAAATAAGGAAGACCTGGTCCATCAACAGTATGTCGGTGACCAGCAAAGGCGGGGAATAAAGATCAAAAGGAATGGCATTCTGAGGTGCCTCCGCAAAAAGACCGGCATATGTCCAGGTGAACGAAGCTAGAAAGATCTGCTGCCCGAGATCAAGCTCATCATAGCTTACCTTTAGCTCTTTCTGACC
Organism: Salinimicrobium sp.; assembly: GCA_041642215.1. Taxonomy (GTDB): domain Bacteria; phylum Bacteroidota; class Bacteroidia; order Flavobacteriales; family Flavobacteriaceae; genus Salinimicrobium. The sequence continues at coordinate 7,637 of JBEPWW010000043.1, forward strand.
TTCAACGGCTATTTGCTCTTCATTACAGCAGGTTTCTTCCGCAGCACCTTTTTCGGCAACTGGAAGATCATGCTCTTCCATTCCACAGGTTCTCGCATCAGAAAATACAGCTTTGTCCACCAGGATACTTCCGCAGAAATGCTTATCTACGGTAAAGGACATGGTAGAGAACAGCACCAGAAGGGCCATTAACAAAGATCCGGATTTTTGAAAAACCTTTTTCATGAAGGACAAAATTACGTAATTTTTTTGAACCTGCATGCCTTTTTATTTTGCCACCCTTTCCCTTAACCGCTGATAATAAAAGGCCGGTAACAAAATGAGGATCAGAAGCGGGTGCACCAGGAAGCGCCTCACGTAAAATGCAGCCAGAAAATCATCTTCCCGCATGTGATGGATGAGATAGATGAAAACCGGAAAAAGCAGCAAAAATAAGCCTGCGTAAAGGAGGGCCGAAAATTTGAGAACACTCCTGCTTCCAAATACCACATAAAGGATGGCGAGGGAGATAAGTGCATTAATAACATATCGCAGGGAAACATTGAAAAACAAGCTTGCAGGATATGCATCGGGCACCGATGAATATCCGTGCCGGTAAAAAAGCATGAACGGATCGTAAAATAATTCATATTCGAACATGCGCACCAGTACCAGTAAAATTATCAGCAGACCAATTACAGGAATTTTCCACAACTTGCTCATACGGCAGTCTGTTTGGTATAAATACGGATCCATATCACCCAAAGAATAAAAACGGTACCATAAATGATCAACGGAAAAATGATCTCATGCAGAAAAACCGCATGCTGCGGCAATTCATAGATCCCAATAGAGAGGACCGCGATACGCAGGATGTTCATGACATAAATGATCACGGCACCGGCGAAAATATAGAACAAGGTAGGTTTAAGCCTGCCAAAAAAAGAGAGCATGAAAGCGATAAAGAGAATAATAATACTGGCAGAATTACAGCCTTCTATGATACGGGCTACAAACGCGTCATTCACCATGAGGTGCATGGAGGTTTCGGGAACTCCCGAGAGGATCTCCGCCTCATACCCCAGGGCCGAGATCACAGCCTCAGACTGTACAGCCACCAGGTGGGTAAGATAATCAGGGTAATAAGCGGTAGACTGGAAATTACTCAGGTACAGGTCATATACAAAAGCCAAAATGAGATAGGTCCCAAGGAAGGTGATTATGAACCGCAGTACCGTTTGATATTTTTTTATTAGTGCTAACACCCCTTACATCAGACTTTTTACAAAAGTATTGATTTTTAAACCCCGCTCATCGCATTATTTTTAAATACTTTTGTCAATAAAATTCAAGATATGACATTTAAAGAACTAAAGCCCCGGGTAGAGGAAATAATAGAAGACGGTTCCATCTCTGTTGATTCCCGCCTGCAGGCCGTTTGCGAACTTTTGCGAACTGAAATTTCCTATTATGACTGGGTTGGATTCTATTTCAAGAACGGCACAAAGCAGGAACTCAAGCTTGGACCTTATGCCGGAGAACCAACTGATCATACCATCATTCCTTTTGGCAAAGGGATTTGCGGACAGGTTGCCGTCTCTAACCAGAATTTTGTAGTGCCCGATGTCAAGGCACAGGACAACTATATCGCCTGCAGCATTAATGTAAAGGCAGAGATCGTGGTGCCTTTATTTAAAGAAGGAGAGAATATTGGCCAGATAGATATTGATTCCAACACCCCCGATCCCTTTACAGAAGAAGATGAACGTTTTCTTGAATTTGTAAACGAGCAGGTAGCCGGGATCATATAAGCAGATTTAGAATTACCCGTAATCCTCTACCATGAGATGCGGCAATCAAACTTTTCCGGAGTCAAAAGACGCTGGAAAAGTTTTTCTTTTTTTATAGGGAATTTTTATAATATAATCAATTTACATCCCGGTCCTTATGGCTTCTACAGGATCCAGCTTGGAAGCTGAGATCGCCGGAATGATGCCTGAGATCAATCCTATCACTGCGGAAACCGCCGTACCTATGAACAAATTCCAGGGGGACAGCACAAACTGGAAATCCCCTGTAAACTGGGAAGCGGCCAGCGAAACCAGCCACACCAGAAATAATCCTATAAGGCCTCCAATGATGGCCAGAATAACGGCCTCAAACAGGAACTGAAAGAGAATAAACCGGTTCTTCGCACCCAGAGATTTTTGGATCCCGATCAAATTGGTACGTTCCTTTACACTAACGAACATGATATTGGCAATCCCAAAGCCCCCAACCAAAAGAGAGAAACCACTAATAATAAGACCAATAAGGTTCATTTGACCGGTAATATTATCGATGAGATCTGCAAAGCCCTGCAACTGGTTCACGAAAAAATTATTGATATCCCCGGGTCTTATTCCACGGTAGTTTCGCAATTGCTGGGAAAGCATCGCCACAAATTCAGAATTATCCACGTTGTCTTCCGGCAGGATCACGATCTGCGGAAACGTTGATCGATTGCTGTCGCCGTAGATACGCCGCACGATGTTTACCGGGAGGAATAGATTACTGTCATGGCTTTGTCCAAACATACTGGCGCCCTGTTTTTCCAGCAGGCCTATGACGGTGAATTTACGGCCATACAAACGAACCTGCTGTCCAATGGCACGTCTTCCCTCAAAAAGGCTTTGCGCCACTTCATGACCTAAGACCACTACAGGGGCGCCCCGAACAGATTCCGATTCATTAAAAAATCTGCCTTCAGCGATATCCAGGGTTTCAATATCGTAATATTCATGGGTAACGGCCGCTATCCCTACATTACTGGCCGTTCTGTCCCCAAATTTCACAGATTCACTGGGAACATTCAGGGAATAGGATGCCGCTTCCATTCCCGGCACGCTGCGACGCAGGTAATCATATTCATCATAACTCATGTCAGGAAACTGCTGTCTTTTCCATTGCGGCACCTCGGTGGGCCCAAAAGAAAAACGGGAAAGAATAATGGTGCTGTTATCCAGGGAGCTAAGACTGCCCTTGATCTCTTTCTCCAGGGAATCCACTGCGGCCAAAACGGCGATAATGGAAAAGATCCCAATGGTCACCCCGAGCAGGGACAACATGGTTCGCAGTTTGTTGTTTTTCAAAGCGTTAATCGCAAAATTAAAGCTTTCCTTCAGTACCCTTAAATAGATCAGCATAAGGCGGTAGTGCTATAGTTTTCAACCCGTCATTCATTTGACGCAGGGATTGGCACTTCGTTACAAAATAAATTCAGAAATAAAGCCTTCAGGATTTAAATTTTGTATTGAAATAGTTACTTTTGCAACCTTAACAAAACCAACACAATGAGCAATTTAAAATCGGCAAAATCAGCTTTAATTTCTGTTTTCAACAAGGAAGGGCTGGCCCCGATCGTAAAAAAACTGGATTCCCTGGGGATCACCATATATTCAACAGGCGGAACAGAGCGTTTCATAAAAGATTTGGGTATCAAAGTGGTGCCTGTGGAAGACGTCACCTCCTACCCTTCTATTCTGGGAGGAAGAGTAAAGACTTTGCACCCAAAGGTGTTCGGAGGGATCCTGAACAGACAAAGCAACCAACAGGATGTGGCTGAGCTGAAGGAATATGACATTCCTCAAATTGACATTGTGATCGTTGACCTGTACCCGTTTGAAAAAACCGTTGCCTCAAATGCGGCAGAGCAGGAAATCATTGAAAAAATAGATATTGGCGGCATCTCCCTTATTCGTGCTGCCGCAAAGAACTTTGAAGATGTGATCTGCGTTTCTTCGGTAGATGACTATTCAGAATTTCTGGATATCATAACTGAAGGGGACGGCGCCACCACACTTAAAGACAGAAAAAGGTTTGCGGCGAAGGCATTTAATGTTTCTTCCCATTATGATACGGCCATCTTCAACTACTTCAATGAGGATGAAACCGGCTATAAGGAAAGTTATACTACAGGAAAGGAACTGCGTTACGGCGAGAACCCGCATCAAAAAGGGTATTTCTTCGGAAAATTTGAGGAGATCTTTGATAAACTCCACGGAAAGGAGTTGTCATACAACAACCTGCTGGACGTAGATGCAGCGGTCAACCTGATGAACGAGTTCAAAAATGAGGATCCTACCTTCGCGATCCTTAAACACAATAACGCCTGTGGATTGGCCCAACGTGAAACTGTACTGCAGGCTTACAAAGATGCCCTGGCAGGAGACCCTGTTTCAGCCTTTGGCGGGATATTGATAAGCAACATCGCTATAGATAAAGCTACTGCAGAGGAGATCCACCAGTTGTTCTGTGAGGTCGTGATCGCACCGGATTATGCCCCGGAAGCTCTGGAGATCCTGAAAGGCAAAAAGAACCGCATCCTTCTGGTCCAAAAAGAGATCGAACTCCCCAAAAAACAGGTTCGCTCCTGTCTCAATGGCGTCCTGGTACAGGATAAGGATCTAAAAACAGATTCTGAAGAAGATTTAACGCTTGCCACTAACAATAAACCAACTTCAAACGAGTTATCTGACCTGTTGTTCGCTTCAAAAATTTGCAAACACACCAAATCCAACACCATTGTTCTTGTTAAAAACAAACAATTATGTGCC
>JBEPWW010000044.1:0-12109 GCA_041642215.1 Salinimicrobium sp.
CGCAGTGAACGGGGTCACAGCATTGCTGGAATACGCTCCCGATAAATTTCTTGTAGTGGAGCGCGGGTTTGCCAGTGGCCACGGTAGCAAAGGAAACACCGTGCGTATCTTTGATGTTGATGCTACTTTAGCCACCAATACCCTGGACCGTAATAACCTGCGGGTAACCTTTTACAACCCCGCTAAAAAGAGGCTGGTCTACGACTTTAAATGGGCTAAAAAATTTCTTGGAGAAGAATTCATCGATAATATTGAAGGAATCACCTTCGGCCCCACTTTACCAAACGGGAACAGAACACTGATCCTGGTTTCAGACAATAACTTCAATAGCCTGGGAAGACAGCTAAACCAGTTCATCCTCATGGAGATAAATATTAAGAACTAAATACCATGCAATCTTTTCTTATTTTAGTCCTGTCCCTGGTAAGCTTTGGCAGCTTTCAGGAAGAGCATTTGCCGAAAGAACAAATCGCTTCTGAAGCAGAAGAGAATTCAAAAAAAGAAGGAATGACAACTTATTTTTTCATTCGCCATGCCGAAAAAGACCTGACGGACAAGGGGAATAAAAACCCCGAACTTTCCCCGGAAGGCCGGGAAAGAACCCGGAAATGGATAGATGTTTTCAGGGATACCCACTTCGATCTTATTTACAGCTCCGGATATAAACGTACCGACCAGACTGCAGCACCTATCGCAAAAGCCCGCCATCTGGAAGTTACCACGTATGATGCATCCCTGTTAAATGATAAGGCTTTTCAGAAGGAGACTAAAGGAAAAAACGTATTGATCGTTGGCCATAGCAATACCAACCCTCGCTTCGTCAACGAGATCCTGGAAAAGAAGATATATGAAGACCTTCCGGAGTCAGAATATGGAAGCCTGTACGTGCTTCATATCGCTCCGGACGGGACGAAAAGCTCCAGCCTTCTATATTTCAATTAAGAGCTGTCTCTAAGGCTCTTATAGGAAAAGAGTTATTCAAGGATCTCCACCTTTTTGATCTCATTTTCGATAGTGGATACCTTGACGAGCTCCCCTGCCTCGAAAAGATCATCCAGTTCTTCCAGGGGAGTATTCAGATCATCTGTCTTGTAATTTTCATAATCCACAAATCGAATTCCTTCTACTTTCCGCGGATTGTAAGCTTCCCGGAACCTGACACCTCCGTCATCCACAAAAAACCGGTAAGCCAGGTAGTCAACGGTAAAATTATCTTTGTGCACCCAGTAAAGATATACATCTTCATGATCTGCTCCTCCGCCTTCCTGCTCAAAGGTCACCCTGATCTCATAATAAGGCTCCCCTTTTACCTGGTCCTCCCCGAGTAACTCTTTGTTCACTGCAGCATCATTGAGGCCGTAAGGCAGCTGCACAAAATAATGAACGGCATTCACACTTTCTGAAAAGGCCGTGGCGAGGGTATCATGGATCTTTTCTTCTGCCTCACCCCGGTATCGCGTAAACCCTTCATTATTGAGCACATCCCTTGCCTCACCAATGGAATCCTGTATGGTTCGGGTAAACGTATAAAGCCCGTTTTCCCTGGTACTGGTATAATAGGCTTCCCTAAATTGAAATTCAATAACTGCCTTTTCATACCTTTCTCCTCCAGCCTCTTCTATAGCCCTGTCAATGATTTGCTGGGCAGTAAGCTGCTTTTCCTGCTGTTTACAAGAGACGATGGCAACAAAAGCTACCGCGAAAATTAAACATTTACCGGTTATAAATCCTGGGAGTGTAACACGTGATATCATTATGGCATTTTTAGAACCGCTAAAGTACGTATTTACATTTTTATCCTGAAACGGGAAAAATCCGCCAAAGCATTAAGAATTCTATAAAAAGTCCATAAATTGATGAAAGCTTTATACTTTTGTTTCGGGTGTAGAAATGCCCCGTTATTTTCATATACCGGTCTCCGGAATTGGTGCTATTCCAAAACCTCCGGAAATCTAACTTTTTTAAGATGAAGAATTCAAACAGCATAAACATTAAGAATAAGAAGGCGAAATTTGAGTACGAGATCCTGGATAAATATATTGCGGGTATCAAACTCGCAGGTACAGAGATCAAATCCATCAGGGAAGGAAAAGCATCTATAGCAGAAAGTTTCTGCGAATTCAGCAACGGGGAGTTGTTCGTCATAAATATGACCGTTCAGGAATACAGCCATGCCACACATTTTAATCATAACCCCAAGAGCGCCCGTAAATTGCTGCTGCAGCGAAGAGAATTGCGAAAACTGGAGAAGGAGGTGAAAAATTCAGGCCTTACGATCGTTCCCCTTCGTTTGTTCATTAATGACCGCGGCCTGGCCAAAATGCAGATCGCCCTGGCCAAAGGTAAAAAGTTATATGATAAGCGGGAAACGATTAAGGAGCGTGAAAGCAAACGGCGCCTGGACCGCATCCAGAAAGACTACAGGTAAAACTATTTATGATACGGAATATCCATGCGCTCCTGTTCCTTTGTTTTGCTGCCGGTTTTTCTGTGTATCCACAGGTTACAGGAACGGTAACCAATGCCCGGGGAGAACCTCTCCCCTACGTCAACATTTATCTGGAAGGAAGTGTTACCGGCACCATCACCAATGAAAATGGCTTTTACGAACTGGATATTTCCCGGCCCGGCAGCTATGAAATAGTATTCCAGTACCTGGGCTACCAAAAAACCAACAAAAATATCCATCCTGAATCCTTTCCCTTTGAACTAAATGCGGTCCTGAGGGAAGAGAGCATTTCTCTGCAAGAGGTCCTCATTAGCTCAGAAGACAATCCTGCCAATGAAATCATGAGAAATGCCATTTCTGCCCGCGAACAGAACAGGCAAAAAGTTTCTGAATATACTGCCGAGTTTTATTCCCGTGGGATATGGCGGCTTCAGAACGCTCCCGAGAAAATCCTGGGCCAGGAAGTGGGGGATCTGGGGGGATCCCTTGATTCGACGCGAAGCGGAGTCATATACCTGAGTGAGACCCTTTCTGAAATAGCATACCGGGCTCCTGATGACTTTAAAGAAAAGATCCTCGCGTCTAAGCTGAGCGGCAATGACAATGGTTTCAGCCTCAACAGTGCAAGAGAGGCAAACATCTCTTTTTATAATAACACCGTAAACCTCAACAGCAACCTCATTTCCCCCCTGGCCGATTACGCCTTTGATTATTACCGTTATCAGCTAGAGGGGCTTTTCTATACCTCAGACGGCAGGCTCATCAATAAGATCCTGGTCACTTCAAAGAGGCCCGGGAGCAGGGTCTTTTCGGGGTATCTTTATATTGAAGAAAACAGCTGGCAGATTTATGGCGTGGAGCTCAGGACCACAGGGGAAGCTATGAATGTACCCGTAATCGAGCAGCTGTTTATTAAACAAAATTATAATTTTGCCGAAGAAGCAGACATGTGGGTGCCGGTGACCCAAACCGTGGATTTTGAATTCGGGATGTTCGGGATCACCGGGAACGGAAGATTTACAGCAGTTTACAGGGATTATGATTTCAGCCCTGATTTTGACAGGAACACCTTCAGCAAAGAGATCCTTTCTTTTACCCCCGAGGCGAATAAAAAGGATTCCCTTTTCTGGAGCCGGTACCGCCCCATCCCCCTCACTGCAGAAGAGAGCACAGATTATAACAAAAAAGACAGCATACAGGAAATCCGGAATTCCCGGACATACCAGGATTCTGTTGACAGGGTCAGGAACCGGTTTAGACTCTCAAACCTGGTGTTTGGCTATACTTACCGCAATTCATTCGAAGACTGGTCCCTCAGTTTTAACTCTCCCATCTGGAATACCTATGTGAACACGGTACAGGGGTTCAATAGTACCTTAAAAACGTCCTACAGAAAAAGCACGGGCGATTCTTCGGGGGAGTACTGGCGTATCTTCAGCAGCATGAATTATGGTTTAAGCGAGGACCGATTTAGAATAGCAGGAGGTTTTCAGCAGCAATTCAACAGTATTTCCAGGCCGGTGCTGGTCATTTCAGGAGGAAGTATCACCAAGCAGTTCAATGAAAATGAGCCTATTTCCGAGAGTATTAACGGCATCCTGACCAATTATTTCAACCGCAATTACATGAAGCTGTATGACCTGCAGTTTTTTAGGTTAAAGTACAGCCGGGAATGGTTCAATGGTTTTAATGCTTCAGTCTCTGGGGGCATAGAAAAAAGAAGACCCCTGTTCAACAACCGCACTACCTTCTGGATAGATCGTAAAGGCGTGGATTTTACTTCCAACAACCCCCTGGAGCCCTTTAACTACGGTTCAGCTCCATTTGAGGAACATCATATGATCTGGCTGAACGTTTCCGGAAAAGTCCATTTCGGCCAAGAATTCTATAGCTATCCGGGTTATAAACTTAATGTTCCCAATGAAAAATATCCGGTTCTCTCTTTCTCTTACGACAAGGGACTCGCGGCCAGTATAGGGGATTACGATTTTGATCACCTGGAGCTGGGGCTGGGTCAGGAGTTGGTGGTCCGGGATAAAGGAAGGCTTGGCTACACGGTAAAAGCAGGGACCTTTTTTAACGACAACCATCTTGCTTTCACAGATTACAAACACTTCATTGGAAACCAAACTCCGGTGGGGACCACCCCTAATTACCTGGACAGGTTTCTTTTGCTGCCTTACTACCAGTACAGCACCGGTGAGAATTACCTCGAAGGCCATTTAGAACACAATTTCAAAGGCTGGATCCTGGGGAGAATTCCGGGGATTAACCTCCTTAATCTCAATCTTGTTGTGGGGACTCACCAACTCTACACCGCAATCCATAATCCTTACCGGGAGGTGTCCTTAGGCCTGGATAATATTGGCTTTGGAAAGTTCAGATTCCTGAGACTGGACTATGTGGTTTCCTTCACCAACGGAAGACGGGACACCGGATTTATATTCGGCTTAAAATTTCTCGATGTTTTGGGAATGTAACAGAACAGCCTGGAAATCGGATTTAATTTTTATCCTCCAGCAGCGGCACGAACCTGCACTCGCCCATTTCGGTCTTGGAGAATTCAGTTTCAGAGCGGCGCTCAAACAGGGTCATGATCTGTTGTTCTTTCCCTACCGGGATCACCAGCCTTCCTCCTACTTTTAACTGGCTCAACAATGGTTTGGGAACGAAGGGCGCCCCGGCTGTCACGATTATCCGGTCGAATGGCGCATAGTGGGGCAATCCTTTGTAGCCATCACCAAAGCCCAGGTATTTTGGCCGGTATCCTATTTTGGAAAGGAACATCTTTGTTTTTCTAAACAGCTCCTGCTGCCTTTCAATGCTAAAGACTTTTGCTCCCAACTCACACAACACCGCGGTTTGATAGCCACTCCCTGTTCCTATTTCCAGGACGGTATCGCCTTTTTTCACCTGCAGGACCTCAGTTTGAAATGCGACGGTATAGGGCTGCGATATGGTCTGGTCTGCAGCAATAGGAAAGGCTTTGTCCTGATAGGCATGATCTTCAAAACTGCTGTCCATAAAAAGATGCCGGGGGATTTTTCGTATGGCCTCCAGAACTTTTTCATCCTGTATTCCTTTTTCGGCAACCACCATGGCTAGCTGCTGCCGCTTTCCCTGATGTTTTAAAGTATCTCTTCGCACAGATTAAAATTGAGCTTCAAAATTAAGCAAAGATTAACTCACACTAAAGAAAAAATTGCGTTGTACCGGTTTTCACCCTGAAATAGCATTGGCTTTAGCTCAATAAATATTATTTTTGTTGAAACCGTGAAAATTATGCTGAAAGCAGGCGTCCTGGGCGCAGGACATTTAGGAAAAATTCATCTTCGCCTTTTACAGGAATCAAAGGAATTCGACCTGGTCGGATTCTATGATACCAATGAAGAGAACGGCAAAAAGGTCGAACAGGAATTTGGTTATAAATATTTCAATGATCTGGATGCTCTTATTTCAGCAGTTGACGTAGTAGATGTAGTGACTCCCACTCTTTCCCATTTTGAGGCGGGAAAAAAAGCCATTACCGCAGGTAAACATCTTTTTATCGAAAAACCTATAACCAATACGGTTGAGGAAGCCGATCAACTGGTGGAGCTGGCCAAAGAATACGGAGTAAAGGGACAGGTGGGGCATGTAGAGCGGTTCAACCCCGCTTTTCAGGCTGTGACTTCACAAATTGAAAACCCCATGTTCATCGAGGCGCACCGCCTGGCCGAATTTAATCCCAGGGGTACAGATGTGCCGGTGGTACTTGATCTTATGATCCATGATATCGACGCGATCCTTAGCGTGGTTAAGTCCCGCGTGAAGAATATTAGCGCCAGCGGAGTCTCAGTGATCAGTGAAACCCCAGATATTGCTAATGCCAGGTTGGAATTTGAGAACGGCTGTGTGGCGAATTTAACAGCCAGCAGGATCTCCCTCAAGAATATGAGGAAATCAAGATTTTTTCAAAGGGATGCCTACATCTCTGTGGATTTCCTGGAAAAAAAATGTGAGGTCGTGAAAATGAAGGATGCTCCCGAGGAACCGGGAGATTTCGATATGATCCTTCAGAATGCAGAAGGCCTGAAAAAACAGATCTATTTTGACAACCCTAAGGTGAGTCCTAATAACGCGATCCTGGACGAACTGGAATCTTTTGCCGCTGCGATCAACAATGACACGACCCCTGTGGTGAGCCTGGAAGAAGGCACCGAAGCTCTGAGGGTTGCCAAACAAATTATAAATTCTTTTAACTAAACAACTATGAAGCATATTGCAGTTATTGGTGCAGGAACAATGGGTAACGGAATTGCCCACACATTTGCCCAGTTCGGATTTAAGACGAATTTGATCGACATCAAAGAAGAGTCTCTGGAAAAAGGGATGCAGACGATATCCAAAAACCTGGACCGGATGGTCTCTAGGGAAAAAATTTCTGAGCAAGACAAGAAAAACACCCTGAACAACATAACCACCTACACAAAAATTTCTGAAGGTGTAAAAGACGCTGATCTGGTGGTGGAAGCAGCCACAGAAAATGTCGACCTAAAGCTTTCCATCTTTAAGGAACTGGACAAACTATGTGCTAAAGATGCCATCCTGGCCTCCAATACCTCCTCTATTTCCATCACCAAAATAGCTTCTGTGGTTTCCGGCCCTCAAAGGGTGATTGGTATGCACTTCATGAACCCTGTACCGGTGATGAAACTGGTGGAGATCATTCGCGGGTACAACACCAGTGATGAGATCACCACTACTATTATGGACCTGTCCCGCCAACTTAAAAAGGAGCCTGTAGAAGTAAACGATTACCCGGGTTTCGTAGCGAACCGTATCCTTATGCCCATGATCAATGAATCTATTGAGACTCTTTATAACGGAGTGGCAGGAGTACAGGAGATCGATACCGTTATGAAGCTGGGAATGGCACATCCTATGGGGCCTTTACAACTGGCAGATTTCATTGGACTTGATGTTTGTCTATCCATCCTTGAGGTGATGTACAATGGCTTCAAAAATCCGAAATATGCACCCTGTCCTTTACTGGTCAACATGGTACAGGCAGGAAAACTGGGAGCCAAATCTGGTGAAGGATTCTATGACTACTCTGAAAGTCGTAAAGCTGAGAAAGTTTCCCGGCAATTCTCTTAAGAATCGAGTATCTTATCTTAACCCTTTCACTTTAACTGTAAACGATTGGCAAAAGTAATTCCTTTTAAAGCGGTAAGGCCTTCGAGAGACAAGGTTGGACTTGTAGCCTCGAGGGCTTATCAGGATTATTCTGTTGAAGAACTCACTTTTCAACTGGATCATAACCCCTACTCCTTTTTACATATTGTAAATCCCGGATATAAGTTCGAAAAGGAGATAGCCGGCAACAAACGTTTCCAGCTGGTAAAGAACCGCTACCTGGAATTTAGAGAGGAAGGCGTGTTCATACAGGATGAACAGCCTTCCTATTATATCTACAAGACGATTGCCCGCAATAAGACCTATTGCGGCATCATCGCCGCGGCAAGTGTAGAAGATTATGAGCAAAATGTGATTCGAAAACACGAGGATACGCTTTCCCACCGGGAAAAACTTTTTAAGGATTACCTAAAGGTGGTAGGGTTCAACACAGAGCCTGTTTTACTTACCTACCCAGATAATGAGGTCATTAGCAGTATAATTAAACAGGTGATGGCCGGGCGGGCTGAGTATGAATTTTGCTCTTTAAACAGGGAGGTCAATTTTTTATGGGTGGTAAAAGATCCCGGGCTCACAGAGAAGATACGGGCAGAATTCGCCCAAATGCCTACGATCTACATTGCGGACGGGCATCACAGAAGCGCCTCATCCTGGTTGCTCGCAAAGGAATCAAAAGAAAATAACCCATCCCATACCGGCGAGGAACCTTATAATTTCTTTTTGAGTTACCTGATCTCGGAAAGCAGTCTGCAGCTATATGAATTCAACAGGCTTATAACCGATCTCAATGGTTTAAGCAAGAAGGAATTTCTCATGCAGCTGGACGAGTGGTTCAGGATCGAAAACAGGGGGAATGACCTTTACAGGCCTTCTAAGAAGCACCATTTTTCGATGTACCTGGATGGAGAATTCTATTCCCTGTACCTGCGGAAAACGAACTATGAATTTACAGATCCCTTAAGCTCCCTGGATCCTTATATCCTGTATGTGAGGGTTTTAAAGCCAATATTAGGGATCGAGGATCTCAAGAACGATGAAAGAATTGCCTATCTTCCGGGTAAGAATGAACCCTTTGAAGTAAAAAAAGCAGTGGATAAGGGCAATTTCGCGGTTGGTTTCGGGATGCTTCCTTTAACAACGACCGAGATAAAAGAGATCTCTGATGCAGGGCTTACCATGCCCCCAAAGAGTACGTATATTGAACCTAAATTAAGGAGCGGGTTAACCATTTATGAATTTTAAGCTCACAAAGCAGCCAGCTCACAAACCATAACAAAGGACGCAATGAACATTTCAGAAAATATAAAGAAATTCAGAAATATTCTTCCTTCTGAAGTGACTCTGGTGGCCGTTTCCAAAACCAAATCCACAGAAGAGATCATGGAAGCATACAGGGCCGGGCAACGCATCTTCGGGGAGAATAAGATCCAGGAAATGACCCAGAAATGGGAAGAACTGCCCAAAGACATTGAATGGCATATGATAGGGCATGTACAGCGAAACAAGGTAAAATACATGGCTTCTTTTGTGAGCCTAGTACATGCAGTGGATAGCCTGAAACTTCTAAAAGAGATCGAGAAGGAAGCTGCTAAAAACGACCGGCAGATCAACTGCCTGCTTCAGATCAAAATAGCCGAGGAGGAAAGTAAATATGGAATAGATGTTGATGAAGCAAAAGAGATTCTTAAGACAGAAGCTTACCGCAACATGCAGCACGTGAAGATAGTAGGGCTCATGGGTATGGCGACCCTTACAGATGATGACGCCAAGATCAGAAAGGAGTTTTTATTTTTAAAAAGCCGCTTCGATGATCTTAAAAATGAGAACCCTTCTTTAACCACTCTGTCCATGGGCATGAGCGGAGATTACGAAATAGCCCTGGAATGCGGCAGTAATATGATAAGGCTTGGAAGTTCTATTTTTGGAGAAAGAAATTACAACTAAATACACAAAAACACCTTTTGTACGCGATACTAGACATAGAAACTACCGGCGGGAAGTATAATGAAGAAGGAATAACAGAAATAGCCATCTATAAATTCGATGGGCATCAGGTTGTAGACCAGTTCATAAGCCTTATTAACCCCGAAATTCCAATACAGCCTTTCGTGGTGGGTTTAACGGGGATCAATAATGAAATGCTCCGCAATGCACCTAAATTCTATGAGGTAGCAAAAAGAGTCGTGGAAATTACCTCAGGCAGCATCTTAGTGGCTCACAACGCGAAATTTGATTACCGCATTTTAAGAACCGAATTCCAACGGCTGGGATATGAATACGATCGGGAAAACCTGTGTACGGTTGAACTGTCCAAAAAATTGATTCCGGGGCAGCAATCCTATAGCCTGGGCAAACTGGTGCGGGCCCTGGGAATACCATTGAGCGACCGTCACCGGGCAAACGGCGATGCGCAGGCCACTGTAAAGTTGTTCAAAATGCTCCTGGCAAAAGACAGCGATAAAGAGATCCTCAAGAATTCCGTAAGAAATACGCCTAAGAACCATTTAGACACAAAACTCATGTACCTTCTGGAAGGACTGCCATCCATTACCGGGGTCTATTACCTGCACGATTCAGAAGGAGAGATCATTTATATTGGTAAAAGCAGGAACATCAAAAAGAGGATCAATCAGCATTTCACCAGTGAGAACCGCAAATCAAGGGAAATTCAAAAAGAAGTTGCTTCCATCACCTATGAGGCTACAGGAAACGAACTCAATGCCCTGCTAAAGGAGAACGAAGAGATCAAACGCAACAAACCCAAATATAACCGGGCTCTTACCAAAACCATCTTTGACTATGCCCTTTATAAGAGTGTGGATGAAAACGGTTATCTGAACCTGAAAATTGGAAAAGCAGACGGACGTAAAAAAAGCATTACCACGTTCACCAATTTGCAGCAAGCGAAGAACCTGCTCAATACCATTGTGGAGGATCATGATCTATGCCCGCGTTATACCGGCATTTACACCGGCAACGGCAGTTGTTTCAATTACAGCATCAAACAATGCAACGGGGCATGCATTCAGGAAGAATCACCAAAGGAGTATAATGAAAGGGTACAGAAGGTTATTGAAAAATACAGCTATAAAAACAAAAATATGCTGGTGATTGACCGCGGTCGCCAAATTGATGAAAAAAGCGCCTTATTGGTAGAAGAAGGGGAATTCAAGGGAATTGGTTACTTCAACCTCAATTACCAGCTTAACAATCTCGAGATCATTCGTTCCATCATAACCCCCATGACAGCCGACCGGGATGCACAGCATATCATCCAGAATTACCTGCGAAAAAACAAGAAATTAAGAGTGGTTTCCCTTGATCAGGAAAGTTGATCTTCACAACTTCTTTTTAACAGAGGTGGGTTTTTCCTTCAAATAGTTTATTTTTACCTTAAAAGAACTTTTTTGGCAACCCCAAACCCAACTCCAAAGTGGAAATCCAGGCTTCATGAGATCATCTATGAAGCAGACACCCCAGCGGGGAAATTTTTTGATGTTGCTTTACTCTTTGTTATTCTTCTAAGTATAGTGTTGGTAATGCTGGAAAGTGTTGGAACATTGAACAAGCAATATTACTGGGAATTTTATACAGCAGAATGGATCATTACGATCCTTTTTACCATAGAGTATATACTGCGTATCATTGCGATCAATAAACCAGACCGATACATCTTCAGCTTCTATGGAATCGTGGATCTTCTGTCTACTCTCCCAACCTACATTGCTGTAGTAGCTGGAGGACACAATTTGTTATTTGCCATACGAGCACTGCGTCTCTTAAGGATCTTCAGGATTCTTAAAATAACACGCTATATAAAAGAATCAAACAAATTAGTAAGGGCTCTAAGAGAAAGCCGTACAAAAATACTCGTCTTTTTATATGCTGTTGTAATACTCTGTGTGATCATGGGTACCATAATGTATCTGGTTGAGGGTCCCCAGAATGGATTTACAAGCATTCCTACGGGAATCTACTGGTGTATTGTAACCCTCACAACTGTGGGCTATGGAGACATCAGCCCTGTGACTCCGGTGGGACAATTCATCGCTTCTGTCATTATGATCACGGGTTATGGGATCATTGCCGTACCTACCGGTATTGTTAGTGCAGAGTATACCCGAAAAATGACCCAAAACATGGTACAGACCAACACCCAGGTTTGTCCCCATTGTAATGAAACCCGGCATTTGGATAAGGCTAAATTTTGCCATAACTGCGGAAAAAAACTGAATGAGTAAAAAATACCTGATCAGCATAGTTGGTCCCACTGCTATAGGAAAGACTTCTCTAAGTATTGCCCTGGCCAAACGTTTCCAAACAGAGATCATATCGGCCGACTCCCGACAGTTCTTTCAGGAAATGAACATTGGAACTGCGGCACCCACCCCGGAAGAATTGGCTGCGGCCCCACATCATTTTATTCATCACAGGTCTGTAGAACAGGACTACTCTGTGGGAGATTTTGAACGGGATGCCCTG
>JBEPWW010000045.1:0-12056 GCA_041642215.1 Salinimicrobium sp.
ATGGACCAACGCGTCTTTTCCTCTGGAAACTATGCCGGTAACTTCACAGCCCATATCTTCCAGTTGAAGTGAAATACTGGCAGTAATAATTAACTCATCCCCAACTACTAATATTTTAAGGAATTTATCCATGGCCTTATATGGTAGTATCCCGTTGCAGGGTCCATCTTTCCTGTCCACTACCCACGGTTTTTGTTACTCAATATTCAGATTATAAGCTCTAATAATTCACAAATTATTGAACGATTCGGAAAATGGGGAGGTTAACCAACAGGCATCCTGTTATTTCTACTTATTCCTACGGTTTAGTGAAAGCCAATTCAAAATCCGGTGTGGGGGTCATAAGTGCAAATGAATACAAGAGATTCTTAAACACCTTATAAAGATAAATCAAAATTATCTAACCACCTCATTTACAGCGCCTAATAATCATGGTCCTGTTCTCCTTCTTCTTTGCACTCCCATTCACCGGTTTTGGAAATTGTGAGTCTCTCAAGTTTGAGCTTCATCGAAAATTTCGGTCATCTAATCACCCCACAACGGCTCCTGTCGTTCAAACCAATAGTAAATCGTGACATCTGCAACCGCTTTGATCTTAATGCCAATAAAAAGTCAGGAGACGTCAATAAGGGATTTATTATTAACCGGATAAAGAATTAATCACTTTAGGACAATAAGAGCAGCCTTTCGTCCTAACCGACTTTCCTGCAATCTTTTAAAACCTGTTATTCATCAATGTTAATGGAGAAAATAACTGCTGGTGTTTTTCTTCGGAATATCTTTAGTAACATTAATAAACAGGATTTATGACACGTCAGGAACAAAGAATGCAGGAAACGAACGCGAATATGTTTAAAGCATGGAATGACCAGAATTTTGACCTTATGAGATCTATCTCTGTACCCGGTATGACGACTTATCTCAACGGAGATCAAACTTCCGCAGATCAGTCAGGGTACGAGGAGTTTATGAACCTTTTTTTAACAGCTATTCCCGATTTGAAATTCACCCTGGGAAATAATGTTTTTACCGGGAATAAATCATATACGGAATGGACTTCAAATGGCACCAATACAGGCAATTTCCAATCAGCACCTCCCACGGGCAAACAACATGTAACTAAAGGAATTACTATTGCCACTTATAATGATGAAGGTAAAATAACCCGGGAAGATATTTATTTTGACAACCTCAGTTATCTTGAAGCCTGGGGTTATGAATTATCCCCTCCAGATTCAGGTGAGTAGATACGGACTTTCTACGGCTGCAGTTTGTTCTGCAGTTGTTTAAGAAAAAATCTGCCGGGCAGTCCAATATTGCCTGTCAAAGTGTAAAAGAACCCGGCCATCCTATAAAACAGGCAACAGGGAAGCCGAAAACTGATTAGAGTAAGCGTTAACAACTTTAAAGCATAAAAAAATGGTAACAGTCATTCTCCAACACGAAGTCAAGGATTTTACAGCATGGAAAAAGGTATTTGATGAAGATGAACCAGGTCGTGCCTCTGCAGGGGTTAAACTTGAAGGGCTCTATACATCGGTCAAAAATCCCAATGATGTGACGATGATTTTTGAAGCTCCTGATCCGGCAGTTTTTGACGATTTACTAAGTGACCCCGAAAGACAAAAGAAAATTCAGAAGGCCGGGGTGATTAGTAAACCTGAAGCTAGCATATTGAATAAAGTATAATAGTGTAACCTTAGAATATTGAATAAAATAGAAGCTAATTTATTTTATGATCATAATGGTATTATTAAAATCTTTTGCACCCGGAAAACCATGGTGCAGAATAACAGCAAACTACTGCGCAGGGACTCTCACCCTGCGCTTCACCCTTTATGGGAATACCTCAAAATTCTATAATATGGGAGTTGATGGAATTCTCAAAATCCTCGCGTAGACACGAATAGACCTCACAGGCTGTTAAAGCCTGTGAGGTCTTAATCCTGGTAATCCGGGAATGGTAAAGAAGGATACGGGACAAACCGCCTTTCACTACAACAAAACTCCTGGAATATTTTTAAAAAAATCTAATTCACTCTATCTTCACGGCTTATTAGAAAATCACCACCATGAAAGAGAATAAAGTGCTGAAATATATTGAAGATGTATTAGAAAATATGCCAACAGACTGGTTGAGGCTTACTACCCACCGCCTGGATATTTACAATGAAGAACTGGCAAAAACGCAATTTTTAGAAGAATTTGAGACCCTATATAAAGAAAACAAGGCTGAAGCATCAGCACTTGGCGCATTACCCACAGCTTTCGATTATATACGCTTAGGTCACCCATTATCTTCGGTACTGGAATGGGCAATCGCTAAAATGAATGATCTCCAACCGGCAAATGTGATCAGTTTTTCTTCAAGAATGGTCCCTGTTCTGGCTGTATTAAGAACAAACTTGCTGGATCATAAAAACACCCAGATCTGTTACACCGAAAAATTACCGGATTTCTTTGATGCCGAAGTAATAAAGCGGGTTTACGGGTACCACTTTGAATTGAAGCAGGTGGAGAACGCAAAAGATATTCCCGATTTTGACGGGAGTACCATTTTCATTACACAGAAAAGCAAGATCGGAAAAGTGGACCTCAACCCGAAGGTGGACTTTTTTATCAATATTTACGCTCAACTTGGAAGTATTTTGCTGGTAAATGGGGAAGCCAATGAGCCCTATATCTCAGCCATACAGCATGTGCGAAGAAGGGAGACCATTTCCATGACGCCGGCCAATTCTTTTTCTGCCCTGCAGCAGTTGACAGGCAGATCTTCTTTCGATGAAGGTAGAAGCAATCTTGACACCAACAAAGCCCGGGTCCTGGATTCCATTAAAGAGATCACCGGTACGACCACAAAAGCGCTGCTTGCTTCTTCGGGCCTTTCCATGCAGTACGCCATCATGATGGGACTGGTTCACGAGGCCCTGGAAAAACACGAGAGCAAAGCCATCAGGTTCATAGTTCCGCCAAACTGTTATGGCGGCACCAATGACCAGGCAAGACGGGTTGCTGCCTGTATTGAAAATGTGGAAGTGGTGGATCTGCCGGTTGATGGAGACAACGACATGGTTCAAAGTATTAATACGGTGCTGGATCAAATCGCCAGGGAAGACGCCGTCCCTTATATCATCGCAGAGATCCCGACGAACCCACGCGTCGAAGTTCCCGATCTTCAAAAACTAAAAGAGGTTCTGGGTAAAGAGCGTAAAACCGCAACCGGAAAAGTGGCTATTGATCCTGTGTTTATTCTGGATCAAACCTTTTGCCCCAATGTGCAGTTCCTGGCTGAAGACGGAATACTCTCCAATATCAGGACCATCTCCTATGTAAGCGGATCGAAATTCCCAAGCGGGGGCAGATGTACTGCCGGTTACTGTGTGGCAAATAACCAAGCTGAAGCCTTACTGGAAAAAATAGAAAAGCATCTGATCCTGTGTGATAACGAAGCTACAGCGCTTCAGGTGGAGATACTGGCAGAACAATTGCCTTCGATGAATCAAAGGATCGAAGACGCTTATAAGAACACCCGTGAATTCGTAAACTTCATCAGGGAAAGATTACCGCAGGCGAAGATCAATTTTGTTTCAGAAGAGCTGGCCGAAGAAGGATTTACTCCCTCTGTTTTTTCACTGGACCTCCCCACTAAGGGGGACACACACGAAGAAAAGGAGTCCTATAAAAGATCCCTGAATCAAAAATTGATCGATATGATGATCACAGAGATCCCGCATGAAAGTAAATACTGTGTGAGCTACGGGCAGTTGAAGGGATGTTACTGGACGATCCCGGCAACCTCCACCCAGGGAACGACCAAAGAAGCCGACAAGGATTATATTGCCCGGGTATCTTTATCCCCAGATCTGGACCTGGAACATCATAAAAAGATCTTTTCAGAGTTTGTGGAACAGATCTAATCTGGCTTAGGGGTCATTTTTCCCGGCCCCAACCGAAGCGAACCGGTCAACAAGAAATATTTCGAAATCTGGCCATAGATTTTTTTACTATCTTTAA
Organism: Salinimicrobium sp.; assembly: GCA_041642215.1. Taxonomy (GTDB): domain Bacteria; phylum Bacteroidota; class Bacteroidia; order Flavobacteriales; family Flavobacteriaceae; genus Salinimicrobium. Next base: position 4,015 of record JBEPWW010000045.1, read on the forward strand.
TTCATTGCTCTACAGGTTTATAAGTGTTGATATATGATGCCGGTCCGTTTCCTTTTACTCTTTTTTTTGCTCTCCTGCGCTAAGATCTTCGCCTTTCAGGAGCGCCCGGTCGCGCTTGAGGAACAGGTTTCCACGGCCCGCATTATCGACCTCACCCATTCTTTTTCTGAAGAGACCGTCTACTGGGTCACGGCAAAGGAATTTAAAATGGATACGGTTTTTCAGGGTACCACTCCAAAAGGCTACTACTATTCTGCCTTTAACTTTGCCACCGCAGAACACGGGGGCACGCACCTGGACGCACCCATTCATTTTGCCGAAAACACCCAAAGCGTCGATGAGATCCCGCTTGAAAATCTTATAGGGAACGCCGTAAGGATTGATGTTTCTGAAAAAGCCCTGGAGGATGCCGACTACCTCATCTCTATTGAAGACCTTGCCCAATGGGAGGAAGCTGAGCAAGCGCAGATCCCCGAAGAAAGCATTGTCCTGTTGTACACCGGGTTTTCCAAATTCTATCCCGATAAGGAGAAATATCTTGGTACCCGGGAACGAGGGGAACAAGCACTGAAGCAGTTGCATTTCCCCGGTCTGCATCCCGAAGCCGCGAAATGGCTAACAGAAAAAAGGAAGGTAAAGGCAGTAGGCATTGATACGCCCAGCATAGACTACGGCCAATCTGAACTTTTTGAAAGCCATGTCGCCCTGCTTTCGCAAAACATACCGGTATTTGAGAACCTCGCGAACCTTGACCGGCTGCCTGCCCGGCATTTTGAGGTCATTGCCCTGCCCATGAAGATCAGGGGCGGCAGCGGAGCTCCTTTGCGCATCATTGCCGTTTTACGAGACTAAAAGCATATCATGCAGGAAGCATGATGAAGAATTCACAGCTCCGGTGGAGAAAAGTTATTTTAGCTTTTCTCCACCTCACTTTCTAATTTCAGCACACGATCCCCGTCCTTCTGCTTTATATAGAGGGCCTTATCATCATTTGATCCATGCCGTGTGACTTCAGAACCTTTAATGGTATGGGTGGTGGACCCGGTATAGGTTTTTTCCACTTCCCCTTCGGCGTAACCCTGCCCCCACTTCCATCTAACCTTATCTCCTTTTTTAATGCTCATTTCATTTTTGTTCTAGTTAAATATTTCTACCGGACACAAACCCTATAGAATTTAGGGATGTAGCTTAGGCATTCATCTTCCTGTCAAAAGGTTATTAAGAAGCTGGATATGAGATAGTAATCCCGGGCTGGTAAAATAGCTGCTATTGCCTCCGTTGATCTGCAGGTGCTTCATCGGTATCTCTTCGGTATTTGAGCAAGGAAATTCCGGCGATAAAGAAGATAAAACCCAGAATGGCCAATGCCCACGGACTGACCATCAAAGCAAGGCTTCCAAATACCCCTAATACCCCCAGCACCAGTGAAATAGCTCCGCCTATTAACATGATAACTGCTAAGACCTTGATCATAACAAAAAGTATTGGTTAGTAGATAAAGTTAGAAAATATCATATACCCTCACCTACTATTAACACTTTTTAAATAGAATTAGCAGATAATTTTGAAAAGGATCGACTCATTGTCAACCTTAATATTCCCGAACAGTTTGGGGTATCGGGGGAAAATCCGAAGGCTTACCTCAATCTATGCCTTTTGAGAATGGGCCCCAGCCGGCCTTTGATATCATCAGAAGCATCTACCAGCATTTGCTCATTCGATGGAAATGGGACAAACCTGTTTCTAAGGAGCAGCTTATCTTCTTTGGTCAATAGCCGCTCATCCCCTTCAAAGGAAGCAAAGACATTTTCAAAAATGAATTCGGTTGCCAAGGGATAAGTATTCATAACCCGATTGCTGTGCAGGTCCAGGTAATCCACTTTTCCCTGTAGACCAAGGGTTTTGGTTTGCACGGTTTTATACAGGGTACCCTTCACCTTAACATAGTTCTCTATCCTGATATTGTTCCCCAGGCTGTCCAGCACAAATTCTCCCTTCCTGTCTTTCTTGTAGGAGTAACTGTCCAGCACCTCTGCCTCCAGAGGAATCTCCCGCTCCAGCACACGTTCAGGGGAAATGATGATCTCCCTGAAATTGAGGTTCACGGCAAAATCATATTCGTGTTCCCGGCTGCGACGGGCATGGTACGCAGTCCAGAAGTCATCCAGGCCATAAGTATTGAAATTCAGCAGCTCCTGTTCCAGCCTTTTCGGGATCACAAATGGAGTCTCATTTTTAAGTTCCACCAGGACAAAATCTGTCCCGTAAAAATGCGTGTCATCAAGCAGCTGCCGGGTATCCTTAAAATTCGGGAAAAGCTTTTCCAGTTCAGAAAGTTTGCTGTATGCCCCACGGTAGTTCAGCTTATCCTGCTGTTGCATCAATGCTCCGGCTTCTTCATAAAGCAGATCTGCATATGTCGTTTTTGAATCGATAAGCGCATCAGAATAATCTGTAAATCGAAATTTTGCAGCCCTGCCTCGTGTATGAAGGGGCAATGGCAACAAAGGTGAAATGGACCTCTGTATCCCATCCAGCTCCCTGTAAAGCAAGTATATCTCCCTCGAGCTGGCTGGATTTCCTTCTTTTTCCAGGAACTCGATGCGTTTCTTATGGGTTTCGGTAACTTTTTTAAAAGCATCTTCAAGAATAAGAATATGCTCCTGGTTGCTTTTCTTGTCTTTATCCTTTTGAAGCTTCTCAACCGCAATGCCGATAGCCTCATTATAATTCCCCTTGTTCAGGGCCTGTTGCCCCCGCTTGACACTGCTGCACGAAACAAGTAGGGATAAACTAAAAATGAATAGAAGTAATTTGTGTTTCATGACATTACCCGTTATTTTCTGGACCAAAAGTAGGAAAAACCTTCTAATTTTCACCTCCTCTTAATTTATCTACGGCCTCCCCGGAAAATTCTGTAGTACTATTCATAAAAAAATCACACCTACTACAGCCTATATCCCATGGGTATGAAATCAGGTCCCCGGGTTTGCCACAGGTTCATCTCCCCTTCCTCGACGATCAAAAGAGTGGGATAAGCCTTTATCTGCAGGCCTTCATTCAGCTAAGAATTTTTGTCGAATACGCTCTGATGAAATTTCCATGCCCTCCGGTGCTGCTGCAAAATCTTAATGGGTTCTTCTCTCCGCCCCGGCAATTCCGGATTGTGTATCTTTATGGTTCAGTATAAATGCCCTGTGTCAACCTATAATCCTTAACTCCCATCCGTACAAATGAAAACTGAGGTCCACATAGTTCCGGAGCGGGATGTTCCCATTAGACTGCAGGAATATGGCGTGGGTATCTTTCAGGCCTGCATGACGAAGTCTGCCCTCAAGAAGGCACTAAAGAAAAATTACATCAGGGTGAACGATGCGCCTGCCGGCACCGCTACTTTTATTACCGGCGGGGAACGTATTGAACTCACAGTTCCCGAAGAAAAAGCCCCGGCAAAAGAACTGGTCTTCCCCCTGCAGGTCCTGTTTGAGGACGAGCACCTGGCAGTGGTCCATAAACCTGCCGGCATTGTGGTAAGCGGCAACACCTTTAAGACCATTGCCCATGCCCTCCCCCAGAACCTTCATCGAAGCATCCTGTCCGATGCCGTAAGACCGCAGCCCGTCCACAGACTGGATTATGAAACTACCGGCATCTTACTGGTTGGCAAGACCGGCAGCAGCATCCGGGCTTTGAACAGCATGTTTGAAAACCGGGAGATCCTAAAAACTTATTACGCGGTAAGCATCCGGGAAATGAGAAATTCGGGACAGATCAATGCCGAAATCGACGGCAGGGGATCAAGGTCAGATTTCAGTCTTTGCCGGTCTGTACATTCAGAAAGGTTCAGCAGGCTCAATCTGGTACAGCTAAACCCGTTGACAGGAAGAAGGCACCAGCTGCGAAAACACCTTTCGGCAATAGGAAATCCCATCCTGGGCGATAAATTATATGGAAAAGAAGACCTGGTGCTCCAGGGCAAGGGACTGTACCTTCATGCTTTCTCCCTAAAGTTCAGGCATCCCTTTTCAGGTGAAAGCATACATCTGCAGGACCCCCTGCCTACAAAATTCATGAAATTATTTCCCTCTGTCCGGCAGTAATTAAGCCGTCAAAAAAGGGATCTTAGGCCTTATCCTCCCCGATAGGGTCTGCATCAGCAAAGACATCCTCATTTTCTGAAAAATCCAGGGTTTCGGCCACCGGGACATACTTCATGATCTGGTCGATCCCCTTGAGGAGCATACGTTCTGTCGAGAATTTCCTGCTGGTGGCCAATACAAGTCCGCCCCTGGAAAGCCTGAAAAAATATTTTCCCGAACCGGTCCTTTTCTTCGTAAAGGTGAAACTGGAAAGATCCTTTTGTAAGGCGGCTATGATCAACTCGCAATCCAGTTTTTCTTTGCAGGAGATACTGGTGAAAATCGTTTTCCCCTTCCTGGAAGCAAATGTAAATTTAAAATTCCCGTCCAACCGCTTGCTAATGACAAATGCACTCATATTTCCATTTAGATTTACTCGAAAGGCAAATCTAAAAAAACCAGCACATGCAGCCATCCCACAGCAGGGCATCTCCTAAAAAGTTATCAAGAAATTCCTCAAAGTTGGCAGCATGTCCGGCAAACACCTGTATTCAGGCAGATCCTCCTTTTTCTTGCCCACCCCTTTACCTCCTGCGGAAAAACCCCGGTAAGAATATCCGGAAAGGGCTTTTTTGAAGCGCCTTCAGAGCACAGAAATTTGTAGTTTTGCCGGCTCCGGCGGAAAAAACCGGGCTAAAGCAGCAAAAACATGAAGAGCATACTATACCTCACAGACCTGTATTATCCCGCCCGCGGAAGGAATTATTACGAAGAAGACCTTTTTATAACCGGCAGGTTAAAAGATCATTTCAACCTCCTCATAGGTCATCCGCAGCAGGCACTGGAAAACCTGAATGCTGCAGACCTCATCGTGTTCCGCAATACCGGCCCTGTGATCGGGTATCAGGAATATTTCGAGCGCTTTATGGAAGAAGTTCAGACCCGGAATATCCCCAGCTTCAATTCCTTCGACGGCAAAGCCGATATGAAAGGCAAACAATACCTGCCCGAGCTTACGAACCTGGGGTATCCCGTGATCCCCACGGTGGAATCAGTCGACCGCCTGGAGGAGCTGGGTGATCCCGGCAGGTATATCGTCAAATTGAAGAACGGGGCCGATTCCATTGGTATGGAGATCCTCTCCCGGGAGGAATTGTTAAACACAAGACCTGATGGCAAACTCATACAACCCTATATAGATTTTGAATACGAGGTTTCTTTCTTTTACCTGGACAATGAATTCCAGTACGCCCTGTATGCGCCTGATACCGCGAAGCGCTGGGAGCTGAAAGAATATGAGGCCACCCCGGCCGACCTGGCATTCGCCGACAGGTTCATACAGTGGAATGACATGCAGCGTGGGATCACCCGGGTAGATGCCTGCAGGTTACAGGACGGAAGGCTGCTCCTGGTGGAGCTGGAGGATCTCAATCCGTACCTCTCCATAGACCTGCTGAGCGAAGAAAAGCGGGAAGATTTTCTACGGAACCTGATAGTTTCCCTGCAGGAGGCAACCGGCTCCACAACTTAACCGGAGGCTTTTTAATTTCGGCGGAATTTCTTATTTTCAGGCAGGCCTAAAATGACTTTTTCGGAAGCATTTTCAGCAGGTATGGAACTGATAATTTGGCACAGGGATGAAGAAGGAAGAACAGGTAAAAATCAGCAAATTTCTATGCCTGGTCCTGAGGCACCGGCCGGGATTGATCGGGGTGTCGCTGGACAGGAACGGCTGGGCCGATACGGCCGGGCTACTGGAAAAAATGAGACGCAAAGGCCATGAACTCTCTATGGAAGAACTGAAGGAAGTCGTCCTGCACAACGACAAAAAGCGGTTCGCTTTCTCCGCAGATGGTGCCCGCATTCGCGCCAGCCAGGGCCACACCATCGAGGTAGACCTGGAACTGGAAGAAAAGACCCCGCCTGCAGTACTCTATCACGGCACTTCTGAAAAATACCTGGCCTCGATCCTGGAAGAAGGCATAGGAAAAGGGGAACGGCACCACGTGCATTTATCCACAGATACAGTCACCGCCCTGCAGGTGGGAAGCCGGCATGGCAATCCCGTCGTGTTATCGATACGCTCCCTGGAAATGTACGAGAGCGGCTTCAGGTTCTATATTTCTGAGAATCATATCTGGCTTACAGACCACGTCGCACCCGAGTTTATTGACCAACAAGATCTATGATACAGATAGAACCTTTTACTGAAGAAGATTTTGAAAGATTGATCTCCTGGATCGACAGCAGGGAAAGCCTCGTCCTTTTCGCCGGCTCCCTTTTCGAATATCCGCTCACCAAAGAACAACTTCAGGAATATGTGGCGAAAAAGGAAAGGAAAGTTTTTAAGATCAGGGAGGCTGAAAGTCAAAAGGTGATCGGCCATGCCGAGATCATGAAGCCGGGGGCCCACCAGAAAAGATTATGCCGAATCCTGATCGGCGAGAAAGATCTGCGGGGAAAAGGCTATTGCAGCAGGATCATATCCCTACTTTTAAATATGGCTTTTGAAGATGTGGAGATCCAAAAGGTAGATCTGAATGTGTATGACCATAATTTGCCGGCAATAAAATGCTATGAAAAGGCAGGTTTTAAAAGAAATCCAGGAGGATACAAGACCATGAGCGTGGGGGAACAGGAATGGCTTTCGCTCAATATGCTGATGGAGCGATCTTCTTTCCCCGGGGCAGGTGAAAATTGAGGTTATTTTATTTCCTTGCGCCGTATATTTCTCCCTTCTCTTTTCGCAGGCTACTAATCTTTCCCGGTACTGCCTGGCGGCGATTGCTGTTTAGACGTCTTTTTTGTAATTTCATAAAAAGCCGAATGGGTAATGACAGGGAAAGATCTTCTTTATGATGTGATCATTGTGGGTGCGGGTCCGGTGGGGCTCAGCCTCGGGATAAGTCTGGCCGAAAAGGACCTGCGCGTATTGATCCTGGAAAAGAAACCTGCTACCGCTAAACATTCCAGGGCTCCTTCCATCTGGCCCGCGACCCAGGAGATCCTGGCCCGGCTGGGGGTCATCGAAAATTTTCGCGAAGAAGCAATCCAGCTATCTGCCCTGGAGGTGTGGGATGCCGATAAAGCCCGGAAACTACTAAGCATGCCCCTGCAGGAGCTGAGGCCTTTTACTCCTTACCCCGAATTACTGATCCTTCCCCAGTCGCAGACAGAGAAAATTTTACTGAGAAAGGTGAAGGAACATGCCGGCATTGAAATCCTGTTTTCAAGTGAGTTTACCCGGCTCAGCCAGTCAGGCTCCCTGGTGACGGTAACGTATCAAAAGGACGGGAAAGACATCAGCATCTCCTCAAAAATAGTCGCCGGCACTGATGGGGCGTACAGCAAGGTGCGGGAGGAGATAAAGGCTTCCTTCCCGGGCAGAACCTATCCCTTTAAGGCGGCCCTGGCCGATGTGGAGATCAGGAACACGCAGCGCCTGCCTTTTCCCCGCATCAGCACCAGCCCGGGTCCTGCAATCGGGATCAGGATATCAGAAAATGTATGGCGCATCATTTTGCCTTTCCTCCAGAATGAGCAACGCTCCCTGCCTGCACGCGTAGAACATGCGGTCAAAAAGCTTTTCGGGGACTGCGAATGGAGAGCTGTTTGGCAAAGTGATTTCAGCCTGCATAGGAAAGTGAGTTCCACTTTCGCTGAAGGACGGGTGGTTCTGGCGGGAGATGCTGCACACCTGAACAGCCCGGTGGGAGGCCAGGGAATGAATGCGGGTATCCAGGATGTGTTGCTGCTGCGGGAGGCCATCCTCCGGGCGCTTGAGGAAAACAGCCCCTCGCCCCTCGGCGAATACAGTGAGCTTCGGAAAAAGGAGATCAGGGAAGGCGTCAACAAATTCACCGACTCTCTTACAAAATTACTATTGCTATACGGCAAAGGCCGCCTGATCAAGCCGGTCTTCAGGGTCGTGTCCCTGCTGATGCGCTTTAGACCGGCCCGCCT
>JBEPWW010000046.1:0-11947 GCA_041642215.1 Salinimicrobium sp.
CTGTCACAATAACATGATCAAGGATTTTAATATCAAGGCTTTCTCCCCCTGTCTTCAATTTAAGTGTCAATTGTTTGTCTGCACTACTGGGGTTAAGATTTCCAGAAGGATGGTTATGGGCAAGAATAATGGCTGTAGCCCCTAATTCCAAAGCTTTTCGCAAAGCCAGCCTTACATCCACCAGGGTCCCGGTAATTCCCCCTTTGCTCAATTGAAAACGATCAATCACCTTATTTGAGTTATTGAGATAAATCACCCAGAACTCCTCATGAGGGAGTTCTCCTATTACCGGCTGCATAAGCTCGAAAACTGAAGTACTGGAAGCTATTTTCTTCTTTTCCAGGGCATCCTCAGTACGGCGCCTGCGACCCAATTCCATCGCGGCTATAATCGTGACGGCTTTAGCCAGGCCTATACCTTTATTATCGGTTAGCTGTTTAACCGAGAGTTTCCCAAGCTCTCCCAGGCTATTGCCTGTATTGCTTAGCATCTTCTTACAAAGATCCACAGCGGTTTCATTCCTGCTTCCGGTCCCGATCAGGATAGCCAGTAACTCGGCGTCACTGAGGGATTCCCGTCCCTTCTGTAGTAGTTTTTCCCGGGGACGATCATCCTGCGCCCAGTTTTTTATAGTAAAAGAGTTCCGCTCCCCGTCAGCCATAATTCGAAATTTCTTAAAGATAAGAAAATCAATGTTACCGAATGGCTCTCCTACTTTTCGACCAGAGATTTTATTTCTTCAAAATCCAGACCTCCATAATTTCCACTGCTCATTAATAGCAATACCGTGTCATCTAAATTTTCTTTTTTCAAAAATCCCCTAAAATCTTCCGGTTTTGTGAAAATGATCAGATCCTCCCGGTTAAAGGCTGCGTGGATCTGGTTGGCAGTAATGGCCTCCAGCTTCTTATTCTCCACAGCTTCCGGAGAATAAAACACCACCGCCTTATCTGCTTTATCCAGGGCTTTATCATATTCTATAAGAAAATCGGCGCTCAAACTGCTGTAGGTATGTAATTCAAGACATGCCAAAAGCTCCCTTTCTGGATACTGTTCTTTTACAGCAGTGGTGGTGGCTTTAACTTTAGAAGGACTGTGGGCAAAATCCTTGAATACGATCGTCCCATCTACTTCTGTTATTTTTTCCAGTCGCTTTGAAGCCCCTGAGAAAGATGCGATCGCTTCATAAAAATCGTCCTCATCTATCCCCATATGTTGACAGATCCATTTAGCGCCGGCAAGGTTGTTTAGGTTATGCTGTCCAAAGATCTCTATAGGCATATCCCCTTCGGGTGTTTCAAGAAGAGTCTCCCCTGCTTCGATCTTATAGGCAGGGGTCCTGTAAGGATGTTTTCTAATAGGATTGGAGGTTTGTTCTGCCAGCTGTTTGAGTTGCAGATCCTCCTCATTATACACCAGGATACCTCCCTTCACGATAGAATCGATGAAGATCTTAAACTGCTCCACGTACCCTTCAAAAGTAGGAAACACATTAATATGATCCCATGCTATCCCACTAAGCAGGGCGATATTTGGTTTATACAGATGGAATTTAGGTCTTGGATCTATAGGGGAAGATAAATATTCGTCGCCTTCCAGAATAATAAAATCATTGTCCTCTGTAAGATGAACCATGGTATCAAAACCTTCCAGTTGTGCCCCCACCATATAATCCACTTCCTTATGATGGTAGTTTAGCACATGCAGGATCATGGAAGTAATGGTGGTTTTCCCGTGGGATCCGCCAATTACCACCCGGGTTTTATGACGGGACTGGTTATACAGGAATTCAGGATACGAAAAGATCTCGATCTCAAGTTCCTTTGCTTTTAGCAGTTCAGGGTTATCTGGTCTGGCATGCATTCCCACAATTACAGCATCAAGTTCTGCCGTTATTTTCTCCGGAAACCACCCGTACTCAGCCGGTAATAACCCGGCCGTTTTCAGTCTTGACCTGGAGGGTTCATAGATCATATCATCGCTGCCCGTTATCTGATATCCTTTTTTATATAACGCCAGCGCAAGATTGTGCATGGCACTGCCTCCAACAGCAATAAAATGTATGCGCATATTTTAAAATTTGGGTAAAGATAAGCCAATCGGCCGGAAGGAAAAAGACCAGGAATATGAACTTCATAATTCCCTGAAAATTACTCTTTTTTTTCGGCAGGACAGCACCGGCTCAACCCTAAAATCAAGTTCCTTTCCTTTTTAAAATTTCCCTAAATGTTAATCCATTAACATTCCTCAGGGCTCCTACTGCAAATATTTTAACAAAATTTTTTTGTGTGTAAAATTGTTGTACTTTTAACCCACCCTACTTCAAGGAGATAACGCTCTTGAAAACACTTAAATCTACCTGAATTCCCTTAACAGGAGTTTAAGTAGATTTTTTAATCTTTACCCTATATTTGAGCTTAACAAAAACCTAAAAAGAATCGATTAATTTAACACCAAAAGCCTATGCGAATTTTTACTTTGGGTAAGAAAGGGATACCGGTATTCCTTTTTGCCTTTATTCTATTTAGCGGAACCTACTCATCTTATGGACAAACCACTTGTCCTGAGGTGACAGATCAGGATACCTCCGAAGCAGGAAACCAGCAGTTTTTCTGTAATGTGGAACAGGCGGAAATCGGAGACCTTGCCGCAACAGGCAATGTAGCGTGGTATGCAGACGACACTTCTACCACTCCACTTTCCTCCACAGAACTATTAGTTGACGGAGCGACGTATTACGCAGGAGATCCAGATGATCCATCCTGTCCAAGAGAAGCCGTTACCGTGACCGTCTATAGCCAACCCGACATTTTAGGGCTAAAGCTATCAGCTACAAAAGGCCCTTCCTCTTTAACCAAGCAATCCCTTTCTGTAATAGGGGTTTGTGTGGCCGATGTTGATAATCCAGATGTAACCGTTGGTGATATCAGGACCAGTGCAGATGAAGACCCTAATCTTACAGTGAACTGGTATTACAGCAGAACAGATACAGATCCTATTGATCCCAATACCCCACTTCAGGACAACACCGACTATTATGCCAGTGCGACAAGCACCATAACGGGGTGTGAAACTTCTCGCAGAAAAACCACTGTGCAGCTTAATTCTGAACCGGCTCCAACAGGACCCGCACTTCAGGAGTTTTGTGCCGCATCGAATCCTACTTTGGCCGATATTGAGGCTTCAGGGGATAACCGGTATTTTGCCAGTGCAACTTCTGTAACAGAGTTAAGCCCTAATACTCCACTTGTGGATGGCGCTACTTATTACATAACCGCCTTAGGGGAGGATTGTGAAAGTGTTGAAAGACTTGCTGTAACGGTGAACCTGCAACAAGTAAGTGCAGGACAATCTAATTCAATAGAGCTTTGCCTCTCTGACGCCCAGCAGGAGTTTGCGACGGCTGCAGATGCCGAGGCGCTTTACCTTAGCTTACTGGAACCCGGTGTAGATCCAGAAGGTACTTTTGAACCATCCGTGGAAGACCTCGTAGCTGCCTTCAACAACGACCCTCTAGCAACTTTTACAACCACCTACACGGTTACCAATGAACTTGGTTGTCCCGGTACTACAGAACTATCTGTAACAGTGGTTGAAGATCCTTACGCCGGTGTGGACAACAGCACAGAGCTTTGTCTTGCTGAAGCTCAGGCCAGGATAACTTCAGTTGAAGCTATGCGCACCATCTTTTTGGAAATGCGGGAAACAGGAGTAGATAATACCGGCTCCTTTATGCCCTCCATTGAAGATCTCTATAATGATTATCAGGCTGATCCCTTAGCAAGTTTTGAAACCACCTACACGGTAACCCGTGCAGGCTGTGAAGACGCTGCAGTTTTCACCCTTAATGTGGTACCGGATCCTGTTGCGGGGGATGACACAGAACTGGATCTTTGCCAAACAGAAGCAGAAGCCTATTTTGAGTCTGAGGATCTAAATGCTACTTTTACCGCTCTTATCCCCAATGCAGACACAGGAGGGATCTTTAGCCCGTCCCTGGAAGATATCGCCACTCAATATTTTCAGGATGCAGAAAGCGGAAATTTCCCGGGCATGTACACTACCACCTATACGGTAATAAGAGGACAGAACTGTACCGATTCGGCTGACATCTCTATTATTGTGAGACAGGATCCTGATGCGGGGGAAGATAACAGCATCACGTATTGCACCAATGACCTTCCGGCAACACAAACCGAACAGGAAATGGAGCAAATCTACCTGGACCTGTTAACAGCCGGGGTTTCCACTACCGGAACATTCGAACCCAGTATCGCTGATATAACCAGTGATTACAACACCAGTCCTGTGGGAAGCTTTACCACCACATACACCGTATCTAACGAACAATGCGAAGACAGCGTTGAACTTAGCCTCATAGTGGAGGACGCTGTACCGGCTGATGCAGGCCCAGATACCACGGTAAATTTCTGCCGGGTAGCAGGAGCGCAGGACCTGATGGATTTCCTTGATCCAGATACGAATCCGAACGGATATTTTGAAGAAGCAGAAGCCCGGGCTTTCAATCCTTCAGAAGCCGGAGTTGGCACATACACCTTCACCTACACAGTAGATGAATCAAGTGACTGTGTAAGCGGAACAGATTCTGCTGTTTATACTGTAGAAGTAACAGATACACCTGCACCAACTTATATCGCAGATCAAAATGTATTCTGCGCCTATGAAAGAGCGACTGTTACTAACCTGGAGGCTGCCATAGCCGAAGCAGGGGAAGTTACCTGGTATACCAGTGCTACCGGAGCCGAAACTTACAGTGCAGATCATATCCTGGAAGATGGGGTCACCTATTATGCCTCCATCACCCCAGCCTCTGAATGTGAAAGTTTTGAAAGATTAGCGGTAACAGCGACTATTGAGGTTTGTGAATCCCTTATCCCTGAAGCCTTTTCTCCAAACGGGGATGGGATCAACGACAGGTTTGAGATCACCAATCTTGAGCAATATCCTAATTATACCATAGAGATCTTCAACCGGTATGGAAATACGGTATTCAAAGGAAATGCTTCCTCCCCAAGCTGGGATGGAACCTCCTCTGAAGGCTCTATGGGAGACAAAATTCTGCCGGTAGGAGTTTATTTCTACATCCTGAATTTTAATGATGGACAGACCCCTCCAACTCAGGGAAGATTGTATTTAAGCAGATAATTTGAAACATTAGAAACAAATGAGAAAATCTATTATAAAGACTCTATTCATTGTTAGCATTGCCCTTTTTTCAATAAAGGGTACTGCTCAACAAGATCCGCAGTACACCCAGTATATGTATAACATGGGCGTGATCAATCCCGCCTATGCTATAGAGAACCAGGGTATGCTAAAGACCGGTGGTATTTACCGCAGGCAGTGGGCAGGTATCGATGGCGGCCCCGAAACGGCTACCTTATTTGCCAGAACTCCATTATCTGAACGCGTGCAGGTGGGAATATCCATCATTCACGATGAAATTGGAGACATCGTTAAGGAGAATAACCTAACAGCCGATGTTGCCTATGTTTTACCGGTCTCTGAAACCTCAAAATTGTCATTCGGTGTGAAAGCCGGTGTTAACTTTTTTGATGCAAATCTTACGGGATTACGCACAACAGATCCTAATGACCCGGCTATGCAAAACATAAGTGAAGCCTTTCCAAACTTCGGGATCGGAGCTTACTGGTTCGGCGATAACTACTATGTAGGTTTATCTGCCCCTAACCTTTTAAGCTCTAAACATCTTGAAAATGAAGCAGGCCTTGCCCGTCTGGGAGAGGAAAACATCCATTATTTCCTTACCGGTGGTTATGTTTTCGATCTTGCTCCAGATTTTAAACTTAAACCCGCCTTTATGGTGAAAGGAGTTCAGGGAGCACCCCTGAGTGTGGATATTACCGCAAACGTACTTATGTACAACCGCCTGGAAGCCGGTGTGGCCTACCGCCTGGATGACGCGGTAAGCGGACTGGTAAACTTCAGGGTTACTCCGGAGCTGCGCATAGGTTACGCCTATGATTACACTACCTCAAATCTGGGGGATTTCAACAACGGTACACACGAGATCATGGTGCTTTTCGACCTGGATCTTTTAGGACTTACTAAAGGATATGATGTATCCCCGAGATTCTTCTAAAAAAAAAGAGATATGAAAAAATTATATACCACACTTTTAATTGTTCTTATTGGAGTTTCTGCGTTTGCCCAGTCAGAAATGAAGAAAGCAGACAGGTTTTTTCAGCAGCGTGCTTACATGGATGCTTCTGAGCATTACAGGCTGGTGACAGATAAAAACCAAAAGGTCCTTCAGAATATGGGAGACTCTTACTTCTACACGAACAGGATGAACAATGCTGTAGACACTTACAGGCTGCTCTTCATGCGACATGAAGGCAGGGTGGCTCCTGAGTACAAGTTTAGGTTCGCACACGCCCTAAGAGCGACAGGCAATCATGAAGAGGCTGATGAATACATGAGTGATTATCTTGGCAAAGAAGTGAATTTCGAAGCCTGGGAAAAGGAGATTGACACCATCGTGCCGCACACCTATAGCACGCAAAACGTGATGCAGAACGCTGCATCTTCAGATTTTGGGATCACCTTTCTAGGGGATCGTGCCGTATTCGCTTCCACCAGGAACCAGGATCGTCCCATTTATGCATGGAACCGTAAACCGTACCTGGACCTTTTCATAGCCGATATTAACAGGGAAGGAGAAATGAGCAACATCTCCCCTTTAAATGACAATATCAATACAGACACTCATGAAAGTTCTGCCAGCTTCAGCAATGATGGGCAGATTATGTATTTTGATCGCACGAATTCAGAAAGGGTAAAAGCCCCTAACCGTGATGTGCGTGTAGCCCATATAAGTATTTACCGGGCACAGCTTGTTAATGGCGAGTGGACCAATGTGGAGCCCCTGCCATTTACCAGTGACCAGTATTCTACTGAACATCCAACCCTGAGCGCTGACGGTACCAAATTGTATTTCGCAAGCGATATGCCGGGATCCCTGGGCTCATTTGATATCTACGAAGTGGATATCCACGAAGATGGAAGTTTTGGGGAGCCGCGGAATCTGGGACCCAACGTGAACACTCCTGAACGGGAACAATTTCCTTTCATAAGTGATGACGGAGTGCTGTACTTTTCATCCAACGGCCGTTTAGGCTTTGGAAACATGGATATTTACGGAAGTGATCTGGAGAACGGATCATTCGCACCCGCGCAAAACCTGGGAAGCACCATAAACAGTCCGGCAGATGATTTCGCCTTTGTCTTAAGACAGGGGGAAGAACGAGGACTTTTCGCTTCGAACAGACGAGGATCAGATAACCTTTACACCTTCACAAGAGAAGAGTATAAACCTGCAGTAGTGCCACTGGATGTACGGGAGACCAATCCAGAAACCGGTGCTCAGCAGTTGCGTGATGTTGCCAACATCCATTTTGAACTGGACGATTCGACGATCCTTCCGGAAGCTAAAGTGATCCTGGACAGGGTTGTGAACATCATGGAAGAATATCCCGAATTAAAAGTAGAAATCGGCGCTCATGCCGATGCCAGGGGAACAGAACGCTACAACATGGCACTGTCTCAAAGACGGGCAACAGCCACCCTGCAGTACCTGGTGGAACAAGGCATTAGCCGGGACAGGTTATTTGCAAAAGGCTATGGCGAATCGATGCCGCTAAACGACTGTACCGAAGAAACCGGCTGCACAGAAGAAGAATATGCCAGGAACAGACGTAGTGAATTCAAGATCCTCAATTAAGATCTTTCTAACCAACCAAAAAGATAAACCCCGGAAATTTCCGGGGTTTTTTTATACGTGTTGTACCACAAGTCGAACTCCCTTGTGATATAGAACGTAAAGCAGTATTATGAATATCCAGCACCAGCAGCGTACAGATAGCATATCCCTGGAACCGAAAAGAGGTGTTATCTTCCCGGGGGATATCCTTTAAGTGCTTTCTTTACCATACGATCGATCCTGTCCTGCCGCTCTTCGGGGCTGGCATCAAGGTCGAATTTGCTTTCCACCACAGCCTGCCATATAAGGGAGTCATCGGCTACATCAATGAAATCAAACGTAAGTCGCAGCCAGGTTTCAGGTCCGCCAATGGGTATACCACCGGAGACCCCAACCCCAACATTTCCCCTGCCACCACCTACTCCAACCCCAAGGCTGTTCCGGCTTCTTTCACGGTACTGTTCAGTATAGACATTTACATAGATATCGGGGTCATTAGAAGGAGGAAGTCCCGCCTGAGGCAGGAAATTACCAAGACTTTTCACCAGCCTTTCCTCATCAAGCTGACTCAGTCCTGTTCGTAGATCAGGATATATGGCATAAGTTGAATAGGATCTGAAATTCACCTGCTCATCGTAATCGTAAAAGGCACGGGGCGCGTTACAGGAGGAAAGAATAAGCAGGCAGAGAAATAGTTTGAAAAATTTCATAGCATATGATTTTACTAAAAATAAGTAAAAACCAATGCTTTGTAAATGGCCTTAACAAAGAATTAATCGGTGTCTCTGTTCAGCATAGCCCAGAGTTTATCCTTCAATTCCGTTAGTCCCTGCTGGGCAACAGAGGAAATGAACAACCAGGGTGTCCCCAGTTTGGCATCGAGTTCGCTTTTGATCTCAGTCTTCAACTCCTCATCCAGCATGTCACTTTTGGAAATAGCCACAAGACGGTCCTTATCCAGCATTTCGGGGTTGTAACGCCGTAACTCATCCACCAGGATCTCATATTGTTTCACAATATCTGGTGCATCTGCCGGCACCAGGAACAACAAGGTGGAATTTCTTTCAATATGTCTTAAAAACCGGTGACCGATCCCCTTACCTTCAGCTGCACCTTCAATGATCCCGGGAATATCGGCTACCACGAAGGTTTTGAAGTCCCGGTATTGGACGATCCCCAGATTGGGTTTTAAGGTTGTAAATTCATAATCGGCAATCTTGGGCTTTGCCGCAGTAATCACAGATAACAAGGTAGATTTACCTGCGTTTGGGAATCCTACAAGCCCCACATCGGCGAGGATCTTTAACTCCAAAGTAATATCAGTTTCCTCCCCGGGAATTCCAGGTTGGGCGTAGCGTGGGGTTTGATTGGTGGATGATTTGAAATGCCAGTTACCAAGGCCTCCTTTACCACCTTCAGCCACCACGATCTCCTGGCCATCTTCTGTGATCTCGTGCAGGATCTCTTGGGTCTCTGTTTCCCTTATGACTGTCCCCAGGGGCACATCAATATACTGGTCCTCCCCGTCTGCACCGGTACTTCGCTGTTTACTGCCATGTTCCCCGTGCCCGGCTTTTATATGTCTCTTGAATTTAAGATGGAACAACGTCCAGAGGTTCTTGTTTCCCCGAAGGATCACATGGCCTCCACGACCGCCGTCACCGCCATCGGGACCTCCCTTGGCTATATATTTTTCACGGTGCAGGTGGGCCGATCCTTTTCCTCCGTTTCCGGAAGACACATGGATCTTCACATAATCAACAAAATTCCCTTCAGTCATTTTCCTTACTTAATTAATGGTATTTTCGGCCCGGGTGCCTGTTCGTCCTTACAGTTGATCGATCACTTTCTTTAATCTCTCCGTAATCTCGTCGATACTGCCAACCCCGTTTACCCCGTAGTATTTATTTTGTTTTAAATAGAACTGCTTTAGAATCGCAGTTTCTTCGTAATAAACCTTAATACGTTCCCTGATAACGTCTTCATTGGCATCATCTGGCCTTCCTGAGGTTTTCCCTCTTTCAAGAAGCCTCTCCACCAACACCTCGTCATCGACTTCCAGGGCAATCATGGCATCTACATTGGTCCCTTCCTCCTGCATCAAATCTTCCAGGGCCTCTGCCTGCGCCACAGTCCTGGGGAAACCGTCAAAAATAAAACCGTTGCCGTCTATGTTTTTTTCGACCTCAGCCTTCAGCATTTCAATGGTAACCTCGTCGGGCACTAACTGCCCCTTATCCATATATTCCTTCGCCATTTTCCCCAACTCAGTCTGGTTTTTTATGTTATATCTAAAGACATCCCCGGTAGAGATATGTTTAAGGTTATAAGTATCCTTCAGAATAGTTGCCTGTGTTCCTTTTCCGGCTCCCGGAGGGCCAAATAAAACGATATTCGTCATGCTGCTGCTTTCTTTAAGTTTATATACCTGCGGAAGGTTCCTTCCCAATTCGTTATAATCGAGACCAAAACCTACAATAAAGTCATTTGGGATCTCTTTCCCAATATAATCTATGTGAAGGGATTTTTTGTAAGCCTCAGGTTTGTAAAAAAGGGTCGCTATTTTAGCTGTTTTTACCTTCTCCTTTTTTAAAATTCTGTCGATGCTTTCCAGGGTATTTCCGGTATCCACGATATCCTCAATAACGATCACACTCCTGCCTTCCAGGGATTGATTGAGGCCAACCAATGACTCTACCTTCCCTGAGGAATTCGTCCCTTCATAGGAACTCAGTTTTACAAAGCTCACCTCGCAGTCCCCCTTGAAGCGCTTGATCAATTCGGCTGCGAATAAGAAGGCTCCGTTAAGAACCCCCAGAAAAACCGGCGTCTCATCCTTAAAATCCTCATTGATCTTCGCTGCCATCCCCTCGATAGCTTCTGTGATCTCAGCTTCTCCAATAAAAGGTTCGAATTTTAAATCGTGTAGTTGTACCAAACCAAATAAATTTTTGGGAAACAAAGATAAGCATTCCATTCAACTCTCAACATTAAATAAAATCTCATTTCTAAGGGATTCCTTAGCCATTTCAGAATTTTAAAATTATTTTTGCTTAAACACGCAAATTCATGATGAATTATTTTTCTTCTGATTTTAAACTGGGGATCCTGGGTGGCGGCCAGCTAGGCAAAATGATGCTGACCGAAACAAGGAAATTCGACATCCAGACCTTCGTGCTGGATCCCGCTGCGGAAGCACCGGCAAGATTTGCCTGCAACCATTTTATACAGGGTGATCTTTTGGATTTTCAAACCGTTCTGGATTTTGGCAGAAAGGTGGATATACTCACCTTCGAGATAGAAACGGTTAATCCTGAGGCACTGGAGCAACTGGAAAATGAAGGCATTAACGTTTATCCCTCAGCCAATACCCTTAGAAAGATCCAGAACAAGATCACTCAAAAGGAGTTCTACCGCCACAAAAATATACCTACCGCTCCATTTAGCTCCTATTCTTCCAAAGATGAACTATTTAAAGCGATAGAAGACGGGAGTCAAAACATACCTTTCGTCTGGAAAAGTGCTACCGGCGGGTATGACGGTAAAGGTGTTGCAGTCATTAAGGAATCCGGCTCCCTGCGACAACTGGAAAGTGGCCCCTGCATTGCAGAGGAACTCATCCCCTTTAAGAATGAGCTTGCCGTCATTGTTGCCCGAAGCCCCTCAGGGCAGGTAAGTACCTACCCCGTGGTAGAGATGGAATTTCACCCGGAAGCCAACCAGGTAGAATATGTGATCTGTCCCGCCCGTATTGATGAAGAGGTAGCCAACAAGGCCAGGGCGGTGGCGCAGCAGGTATCTGAGGCCTTTGAACACGTGGGACTGCTGGCCGTGGAAATGTTCCAGACCCGTGAAGATGAGATCCTGGTGAATGAAGTGGCCCCAAGACCGCACAACAGCGGGCACTACAGTATAGAAGCCGCTTTCACCAGCCAGTTCGAACAGCACCTGAGAGCCATTCTCGACCTTCCTTTGGGAAATACTCAAAGCAAGGTAGGCGGGGTAATGGTAAACCTCGTAGGGGAAGAAGGATATACAGGCAATGTATTATATAAAAATATCGCGGAAATCCTTAAAATGAAAGGGGTCACTCCCCATATCTACGGAAAAAAGATTACGCGTCCTTACCGGAAAATGGGCCATGTCACGATCGTCAATGAAGATCTTGCAGAAGCCAGAAAAATTGCCGGTGAGGTGAAAAAA
>JBEPWW010000047.1:0-11946 GCA_041642215.1 Salinimicrobium sp.
CTTTGGATATTACTATTTCTGAAGAGCTGAAGAAAGAAGGGATCGCGAGAGAATTGATTAACAGGATCCAGAACATTCGAAAGGAATCCGGCTTTGAAGTGACTGACAAAATAGATGTGACCCTACAAAAGGATGGTACTGTCGAGGAGGCTGTCCGACAAAATATTGAGTATATAAAAACCGAAACACTCACTGCAAATCTCGACCTTGCAGAAGATGTAGACAATGGACTGGATATTGAATTTGATGAAGTAGCCACGAAATTGTTTATTAAAAAACACTAAGAACTATGTCAACAGAAGTCAAAGAACGCTACAGTGACGCGGATCTAGCTGAATTTAAGGCGCTGATCCTTACAAAGATCGAAAAGGCACAGGAACAACTAGAATTGTACAAAAGCGCCTACATGAATGACGGGAATAACGGTACTGATGATACCTCGCCGACATTTAAAGCTTTTGAGGAAGGGAGTGAGACTATGAGTAAAGAGGCGAACTCACAACTGGCTATTCGCCAGGAAAAATTCATTCGTGATCTTAAAAATGCTTTGGTTCGTATTGAAAGCAAAACTTACGGTATTTGCCGTGTTACCGGAAAATTGATCGCCAAAGAAAGGTTGAAATTGGTCCCACATGCAACCTTAAGCATTGAGGCCAAGAATATGCAGCGATAAATACTCAATAAAATAGGAAAAAGACGCTCCGGTCCTGTAGAGGTTGGAGCGTTTTTTGTTTAGGATGACTTATGAAGGTCGCTTTATCTTTGCTTTTATTCCTTTTTGCTATCAATGGTTTTTCACAAAAAAAAACGATGTTAATCCTTGATGCGCAGGAGTTGAAAGCGGTTGTATTGTCCAGTGATGAGGTATACCAGGTGCGGGTTTCCACAGCACCTGTTAATACGATCACCATTAAGACAATGGCCGATGGCGAATATTATGATGATATAAGTCTGGAGATGGAACAGGGAAAGGGGGTTCTCTTGTTGAAATCCCGCTACCGCAAAATCCTGCAAAGCGGATATGATAAACTCAGTGCTCATAAGGTGCTTGCAATGGAAGTAGAATTGCAGATCCCCCCAGGGATGGAACTGGATATTGTGTCAAACCTTGCCACGGTATATGTAGAAGGGGTCTACAAGAGCGTATTGATACAGTTAAAATCGGGATCCTGCTATTTAAATAACTTTAAGGGGGATGCTGTTGTAAATACTTTTAGCGGCGATATTAGTGTTAAAACCGAAAATGCTTTTATTGAGGCTAATTCCCGAAAAGGGAAAGTAGAATTGCCTTCCCCTAATACAGGATCAAATGTGATAAGGCTCAATAGTATTGCCGGAGATATTCACGTTAAGAAAACTAAATAATATTACTATTTTTGAGCAGCTTAATAAAAAATCAATGTCTTTAAAGAAAGCTTCCCTTATAATCATCCTGATCCTTGTAATCGATCAAATCACCAAGTTCTATATTAAAACCAATTTTGTACTGGGAGAAGAGATCCGGGTATTCGACTGGTTCCGAATCCTTTTTGTAGAAAATGAGGGGATGGCCTGGGGAGCCAAGATCCCGGGGGAATATGGAAAATTGCTGCTTACCAGCTTCAGGTTGGTGGCTATAGTGGGAATTGCTTACTGGCTCTGGGATTCGGTACGCAAGAACGGCTCTTCGGTATTGATCGTTGCTATTTCACTGATCTTTGCGGGAGCTTTTGGTAATATTATTGATTCTGTTTTTTACGGGGTGGTTTTTGACCACAGTTATGGGCAGGTGGCCACCTTTTTACCCCAGGATGGAGGCTATGGTTCCCTTTTACATGGAAAGGTGGTGGATATGCTTTATTTCCCCTTATGGTCAGGATATCTACCTGAATGGATCCCTTTTTGGGGTGGTAACTATTTCACCTTTTTTGAACCGGTCTTTAATATCGCCGATTCGGCTATTACCGTAGGAGTGATCCTGTTGTTGATCTTCAATAAGAAAGCTTTTCCTTCTGAAGAAACCAATGTGACAAAGAAAGAAGCCAAAGCTTGATCAGGCGACTTCCCGTTCAAAGATCTTTTCGAATTTCTTAAGCTCTATGGGCTTGATTAGATAATCTGTGACCATATTAAAGGATTTGGCTCGCTCCAGGTCCCGGGGGTCAATAGATGAACTTACCACATATAAGGTGATCCTTTTGTTGAAGTTATTCTTGATCTTGATGAATTCGCTCAGAAATTCCCAGCCATCCATTACCGGCATATTGAGATCCAGAAAAATAATATCTGGAAGTCTTTCTTCGGTCATGTTCTCAAGGATCGGCCTGAAATAATCAAGCGCCTCTTTCCCGTTCTTGAAAATGATGAGGTTTTGGGAGAGTTTTTTGATCTCAATTATCTTTCTTACCAGGTTCACATAGATCTTGTCGTCATCAATTATACAGGCTAATTCTACGGGGTGGTCCATATTTCTAGAATTTGATTTTAAAGGTCGTGCCTATGTTTACCGTACTGGTGACAGAAATACTGCCTCCCATTGCCTCCACCTGGTTTTTTGTGATAAATAAACCTATACCCTTTGCTTCGGGGTGCCTGTGGAAGGTTTTGTACATGCCGAACATTTTATCGCCATATTGATCCAGGTCAATTCCCATACCGTTATCGCTGACCTCCAGATAAGAATTTCCATTCTCCAGATACGTTTGAATAAAGATTATGGGTTTTCTTCCTTTTTCTCTATATTTAATAGCATTTGTAATCAAATTTAGTAAAATACTTTCCAAATATTCGGGAATATAGTTTATTTCGTCCAACTTCCCGAATTCGGCGATGATCTGCGCATTTTCTCTTTTTATGAGGGAAGATGTAGAGCTGATTACCATATCCAGCGCCTCACTAAATTTTAGAACCTGTCGTTGTTTTTGAAGGACAGAAGGTTTGGTAACTACTTCGTTTAAATGCCTTATCGCCGTATCAAGGCCGTAGGCTATGTCTCCTATATTACCTAATAATTCCAGTTTATCCTTATTGCTGTTAGTCTCCTGGAGCACCTGGGCGATGAGGCTAAGACTGCTGCTGTGGGAGCGCAGCTGATGAGACACAATATGGGCAAAGTTGAAAAGGCGGGAATTTTGGGAAGCTATAATGTCAAGGGCATTCTGGAGGTTTAACTCATTTGTCTTTTGTTCATCTATATCCTGAAAGACCCCTCTTATTCCTATTATTTCCTGATCATCGCCGTAAACCGGTTTTCCCGTTGCCCTTACCCAAAACTCCCTGTTATGCAGGGTGAGCATTTTTATTTCTTCCTTGAAAGGGATTCCGTAATGTTCGCATTTTGAAAACAGGGCTGCCGCCTGTTCCCTGTGCTCGGGGGAATAGAGCCGTAATTTATCTTCGGGAGTCGGTTCGTAATCCTTGGGGCAATTCAGGATCTTTTTAGTCACATTGTCCCAATAGACAGCTCCCGTTGTGAGATCCAGGTACCAGCCCCCTGTAGAGGTCATTTCTGCTGTCTCGCGATAATAAAAAAAATTTTCCTCAATAGTGTACTGGTCCCGTTTGGCCTGGTGAATATTTACAAACAGGAGAATGGCAGCATCTGCGCTTTCCTCATCTCGGCTTTTGAGGTTGCGGCATTCGAACCACCGGTATTTGCCATTGCTCATTTTTAGCCGTAACTCCATAGTAAAGGGTTTGGCTCCTGAAGCTAATTCCTCGTAACGTTCCCGAAAGTCGTAGCGATAATCCTTGTGCAGAATGCGTTGAATAAAGAAATCGAGCTTGTTATCCGTAACCTGCTGATGACCTACCAGGGAACTGAAGTGTTGAGACCAGGAAAGTTCCCTGGTTATTAGACTGATCTTCCAGTAAGCAACATCAAAATCTTCAAGGATCGTGTTTAACTGGAGGTCGTTGAGCATCAAATTTCTTAATTGGTTGGTTTAAAAGTAATTCAATGCTGTAAGTATTACAAATTTTTAAAAGTATAAATTTTTGAGGGGGTGACACAGAAATCCAGTGGTACGTCCTGGGGGGTCACATCAGGGATCTCCTTTTCAGCTTCAAAAAAGGATAAACCTACTTTGATTGTTCTACCTGTACAGGCTGAAAGGAACCGGTCATAGAATCCTTTTCCGTAACCTACCCGGTTTCCTTTTTCGTCAAAAGCAAGAAGGGGGATGAAGACAACCTCAATTTTTTCAGGGGGTATTTCTATTCCCTCAATCGGTTCTGGAATGCCCCAGCTGTTCTTTTTAATGACAGTGGAATCGGTAAGCAGGTAATTTGTGAGGTTTCCGTTTTTAAAGTTGGACCTGGAAAGGACCACGTTTTTATCTTTTCCCTGGAGAATGTGTAGAATTGCCTGTGTATCCACCTCCCTTTTTTCAGAAATGCTTAGAAAATGATGATAATAGGAAAATTGCCAGATAGGAAGCTGAAGGAGGTTGTTGGCAATCTTCAGGCTCCAGTCCTCAATGTCTTCCGGAGCGACCTCCTCCCGAAGTTTTTTATATTTAAGCCGTAGTTGTTTCTTCATATGACTTTGTGGGTATGGTTATATGAAAGATGGCGTCTCCCTGGTAAACGATGGGAGATTCATTCACGTTGATAATATAGCCTTCATGTGGTGCTTTGACCTTATGCCGGAGCTTACCGTATGGATCTGTGATAATGGCGATATATTCACCTTTCTCCACATGTTTTCCCACAGGGATCTTCACGTGCAGCAGGCCACTGTATTTGGCTCGCATCCAGGTGCTGTTTTCTATAAAAATAGTTTCTCCGGTAGGTTCCGGTACTTCAAACTTTGGTTTGAGCATTTCAAAATGATCCAGGATCCTCATTACTCCGTCTACTCCCACCTTGGCGACAGATTTATTGCTGTCTTTGGATTTTCCTCCTTCAAATAGCAGGACAGGTGTTCCCTGTCTCGCACAGGTATCCCGGTAGGATTTGGTAATGGTTTTGGAAAGGATGGTGAAAGGGGCATTAAAGATCCGGGCGTAATGAATGGCGTCTTTTTCATCTTTCCTGATCCTTATCTGGGGCGCATTGAATCTACTGGCGCCACCGGTGTGAAAATCCATGCAAAAATCGGCAATGGGTAATATTTTGTGCACGAATTGATAGGCGAACCTGCTGGCCAGGGAGCCGTTCTTTGAGCCGGGGAAGACGCGGTTAAGGTCACGCCCATCGGGGAATTCCCGTGACATATTTATAAACCCGAAGACGTTGAGAATGGGAATACAGATCACGGTTCCCCGGGCCGGTTTATTGATTTCTTTTACGATCAACTGTCGCACCACTTCCACCCCATTGAGCTCATCTCCATGTATCCCTGCAGTGATTAATATCACGGGGCCCGGCTTTTTTGCCCGCTCCACGATAATGGGAATATCCACTGTAGTGGTGGTGTGAAGTTTGGCCATGTTAAAATTAATGGTGGCCCCTTTTCCCGGAGGCACTTTCTTGCCTAATAACTCGAGAACATTATTATCATCAATAGATGCCATAGATTACATGTTTCTTTCGATGTACCTGATGATGGATTTGGCTATGTCTTTGCCTGTGGCGTGCTCGATACCTTCGAGACCCGGAGAAGAATTCACTTCCAGGATAAGCGGTCCCCTGGAACTTTGAAGCATATCCACCCCTGCCACTCCAAGGCCCATCGCCCGGGCTGCTTTTATAGC
Organism: Salinimicrobium sp.; assembly: GCA_041642215.1. GTDB lineage: Bacteria > Bacteroidota > Bacteroidia > Flavobacteriales > Flavobacteriaceae > Salinimicrobium. Next base: position 5,676 of record JBEPWW010000047.1, read on the forward strand.
GGCATTCTCCTCTTCATCGGTCAACTGGATCACAGAGGCTGTCCCCCCGCGATGCAGGTTGGAACGAAACTCTCCCTCTTTTCCCTGCCGTTTCATAGCGCCTATCACATGGCCATCAACAACCAGGGCCCTAATGTCTGCCCCTCCGGCTTCTTTAATGAATTCCTGAACGATCACCCTTGCCTGAAGGCCGTTAAAAGCTTCAATAACAGATTCAGCGGCGTTTTTAGTCTCAGCCAGTACCACGCCAAGTCCCTGTGTTCCCTCCAGGAGCTTGATGATCAAAGGAGCGCCCCCTACGTGGTCGATTACCTCTCCAACATCTTTGGAATAGTTCGTGAAGACTGTTTTGGGTAGACCCAGTCTGGCGCGGGAAAGTACCTGTAGGCTGCGCAATTTATCGCGGCTTCTAACCAGGGCTTGTGACTCGGTGGTGGTGAAAACTCCCATCATCTCGAATTGTCGCACCACTGCGGTACCGTAGAAAGTCACAGAGGCCCCTATGCGTGGGATCACAGCATCTGTGTTCTCCAAATGCCGGCCCTTATAATAGATAGAAGGATGGCGCTTTTCAATGATAAGGTCACATTTAAGCGGATCAATAACCTCTACCTCATGGTTTCTTTTCTTTGCGGCTTCCACGAGTCGTCGCGTTGAATACAGGCTGGTGTTCCGGGATAAGATCTTTATGTTCATTCCGTTTTTTTATTGAAGGAAACGTCGAAATATTCAGTATCGACAATAAACTTTTTAGTTAAAAATTTTCTGCCCAAAAGTACGGGAAATCTCATTTCCTGACGCGCAGATAATGAAAGGGAAATCTTAAATGTTTTTTCGAATAATGTAATGTGGGTCTGGATCTGGTAGCGTTTCTGAACCATTCCGTTACTGCTCCGTACGAAAACCACATCGTAATCGGTAAAAGTAAACACTTTCCCGTTATATAATGGATGCTCTTCATCCAAAAAAGTACACTTTAGGACTCCTTTTTCTTCCTTGATGTTATAGCAGTGAATAGAGGACGTATAGGCACCGGTATCCACCTTTACTGAAATATCCTCGAGGTGCAAATCTGGAAAATCTGCCTTGTCAAAACGGCCGATAACTCTTTTTTTCATACCTGCAAGGTACTAAAACAAGCATGCATAAATCTTAACAATTTCTGAAAATATAACACTGATATACAGCGGCTATTACCTGCATGTTCCTTAATAATAGCCTATGGTTGGTCATTCTTGGAGAAGAACCTTGTTGGTTCCCCATTTCTTTTACCCGTGAAGCAAACTTTCTCAGATTTAAAAAATGGGAGCAGTTTTTGTAAGAAGAAAATGACTGTTTTAAGTAAATTTTAACGGTATATCGAGCCTGGAGATGACCCCGGTCTCTTTTAAGTTTTACCTTTGAATCAATGGATAAACCGAATGTAGATCTACAAATTAAAACCCTTCCGGAGAAACCGGGAGTATACCAGTATTTTGATAAGAGCGGGAAGATACTCTATGTGGGAAAAGCGAAAAACCTAAAAAAAAGAGTGGCTTCCTATTTCACTAAAAACAATGACAGTCAACGTATTAGGGTGATGGTCAGGAAGATCCATGAGATACGGCATATAGTTGTGGATACCGAGACCGATGCGCTATTATTGGAAAATAACCTCATAAAAAAATTGCAGCCAAGATTCAATGTCATGCTCAAGGATGACAAGACCTATCCCTGGATCTGCATAAAAAATGAACGTTTTCCACGCGTTTTTCCTACCAGGAAGCTGGTTAAGGATGGCAGCGAATATTATGGTCCCTATACCAGCTTTAAAACCGTGAATACCTTGCTGGACCTTATTAAGGGGTTGTATCAATTGCGAACCTGTAATTATGACCTTTCCGAAGAAAAGATACGGCATGGAAAGTATAAGGTTTGCCTCGAATACCATTTGGGTAATTGCAAAGGGCCTTGTGAGGATCATGAGTCAGAATCTGAATATTTAAAAAAGATCGAGGCCATACGTCATATCGTAAAGGGTAATTTTAAGGAGTCTTTGCAGCAGTTTAGGGAGCAGATGAAGGAGCATGCTGAAAAAATGGAATTCGAACAGGCTCAGCAAATAAAATCCAAAATAGAGGTGCTGGAAAACTATCAGGCGAAATCTACGGTAGTTAACCCCAGGATCAATAATGTGGATGTTTTTTCGATCGTAAGTGATGAAGGCCACGCGTATGTAAATTTCCTGCAGCTATCTCACGGGGCGATCATTAGGTCCCACACCATTGAAATGAAGAAAAAACTGGAAGAAAGCGATGAGGAATTGCTGGAGCTGGGGATCACAGAGATCAGGCAGCGTTTTAATTCCCATACAAGGGAGATCTATGTTCCCTTTACGGTAGAGGCAGGAGAAAATGTCAGAGTGACCGTTCCCAAACTTGGAGACAAAAAGAAAATCCTGGACCTTTCAACCAGGAATGCACGGTACTTTAGGCAGGAAAGGTTTAAGCAGATGAAGATCGTGGATCCTGAACGGCATGTGAACAGGATCATGGCCCAGATGAAAACAGATCTTAGGTTAAATGAGGAGCCCCGGCATATAGAGTGTTTCGATAATTCAAATATCCAGGGGTCAAATCCTGTAGCCGCCTGCGTGGTCTTTAAGGATGGAAAACCGAGTAAAAAAGATTACAGGAAATTTAATATCAAGACGGTGGAGGGGCCGGATGATTTCGCTTCTATGGAGGAAGTGGTTTTTCGACGTTACCGCCGTTTGCTGGAGGAAGGGGAGCCGCTGCCCCAGTTGATCATTGTGGATGGTGGGAAAGGACAATTATCTTCAGGAGTAAAGGCTTTGGAGAGTCTGGGCTTAAGAGGTAAAATCGCCATTATAGGAATAGCAAAGCGGCTGGAGGAGATTTTCTATTCCGGGGATTCGATCCCCCTTTATCTTGATAAGCGATCAGAGACCTTAAAGATCATTCAGCATTTGCGCAATGAAGCGCATCGCTTCGGCATCACCTTTCACAGGAATAAGCGCAGCAGCACTGCCTTAAATACCGAGCTGGAAGAGATCCCAGGAATAGGGGAGAAAACCGTTGTGGAGCTATTGAAACATTTCCGGTCGTTAAAAAGAATAAAGGAGGCAAGCCTCGAAAGCCTTTCCTCGGTCATTGGTAAATCCAAAGCCACGATCATTTACAATTACTATAAAGACCGCGAATGAGACTACTGGCCCTCCTGTTATTTTTTTTTATTATTTCTCCCGGCCTGGCTCAGGAGGAAGAGGATTTTAAGGTAGGTCTTGTGTTGAGCGGGGGTGGTGCCAAGGGCCTGGCGCATATTGGGGTTCTTAAAGTGATGGAAGAGGCCGGGGTCAAGGTCGATATCATAGGAGGGAGTAGTATGGGCGCGGTAGTGGGAGCTTTGTATGCCGCAGGTTATACAGCGAACCAGCTCGACAGTATTTTCCATGAGATCAATTTCAACATCCTCCTTCAGGACGAGTTGCCAAGAAGTGCAATGACCTTCTATGAAAGAAAAGATGCAGAAAAATACGCCATAACCCTGCCCTTTGATGATTTTAACGTTTCCTTCCCCTCGGGTTATTCCAAAGGGCAGAACGTGTATAACCTCATGTCCCGTTTAACCCTCCATTTAAAAGATAAAAAAGATTTTAGCAAACTGCCTGTGCCGTTTTTTACCGTAGCAACCGATATGGAAACAGGGGAGGAAGTAATTCTCGATAAAGGCTACCTGCCACAGGCAATTTCAGCCAGTGCAGCAATTCCTACTTTGTTTAGCCCTGTGCTGGTGGATGGCAGGCTCCTCACCGATGGAGGCGTAATGAACAATTATCCTGTGGAAGAGTTAAAACGAAGGGGTGCAGATTACATTATAGGTGTGGATGTGCAAGATACCCTGGTGGGAAAAGAAAAGCTTAACTCTGTTTTGGAAATATTTACCCAGATCAACAATTTCAGGACCATCCATGATATGCGGGAAAAGATCCCGAAGACAGATATTTATATTAACCCAGACATTGAACCCTTCAATGTCATGTCTTTTGATAAAGGGGTGGAAATTATTAAATCGGGGGAAGAGGCAGCTCGAAAGAAGATTAAGCAATTCGAAGCTTTAGCGGCCCTGCAGGTCGACCGGGAAGTTGATCGGGAGCTTATTCCATCTGTGGACAGCCTGCATATTGCCGATGTGAGAATAGAAGGAGGGGCTTCTTACCCCAAGGCTTATATTCTGGGAAAGCTGAAATTGCGCTATCCTTCTACAGTGTCTTACGAGGACCTTCATTTGGGCATCAATAACCTATCTGCGACCCGAAATTTCAATCGTATTAATTATCAATTAATTCCTGTGAACAGCAGTTTTGTGCTGGTGATGCAACTAGAGGAGAACCCTAACAAGACCTTATTGCGACTGGGGCTGCATTATGATGATCTTTATAAGAGCGGGGCTCTGGTCAACCTTACCCGCAAAAGTTTGCTGGCCACCAATGATGTAGCCTCTTTTGACGTGATCCTGGGAGATAACCTGAGGTATAATTTCCACTATTATATCGACCAGGGGTTCTACTGGAGTGTAGGGTTGAGGTCGCGGTTCAATAACTTCGGAAAAGGAGTTTCCTTTGATTTTGCCCGTGAAAATGCCGGGGTGAACAGGGAGGGGATCAACCAACTGGAGGTCGATTACCGGGACTATACGAACCAACTCTATATTGAAACACTATTCCAACAGGTTTTTTCGTTAGGGATCGGGGTGGAGCATAAATACCTGGACATAACCTCAAAAACCCTGAGTGCCACCTCCCCCGAAGATCACACAACGGGAACATTTGATAAGAGTAATTATTACAGCAGCTTTGGTTACCTGAAGCTGGATAGTTACGATAATAAATATTTTCCCACCAGCGGGTATTATTTCGACGGGGACCTGCACTGGTATGCATTCTCGTCAGACTACCACAACGATTTTTCCCCTTTTTCAATAGCCAAAGGGACACTGGGATATGTATTCACTCCTTTTCCCCGTTTCACTACGCGCCTTTCGTCTGAAGCGGGTTTTAGAATAGGCAGCAGCAGGAATAACATTCTGGATTTCTTCCTGGGCGGTTATGGAAATAACCTTATCAATAATTTCGTCCCTTTTTACGGTTATGATTTTATAAGTATTTCAGGGGATAGTTTCATGAAGGGAATGGTGGAGTTTGATTATGAATTCTTCACGAAGAACCACCTTATCCTCAGTGCCAATTTCGCCAACGTTGCGAACGATCTTTACATGGGAGGGAACTGGATCTCCTCACCCGATTATTCGGGATATGCCGTGGGCTATGGGCGGGAGACTTTTTTTGGTCCTGTAGAAGTGAAGTATTCTATTTCTCCTGAAGTGAAGGAGAGCCTGTGGTTTTTTAGTGTAGGCTTTTGGTTTTAACCTCCTTTAACGGATTATCCCATAAAAATTTCAGATATTTGTAACAAACCGGATTAAAGTTTTGTTTAGGTCGTTTATACTACCGCAAACGTTTTCATTTTAAATATTTCTAAAAATGCCATTTTATCATAAACTTGGAAAAATACCTCATAAGAGGCATACGGTTTTCAGAAAACCGGATGGCAATCTGTATTATGAGCAGTTATTTGGAACAATTGGTTTTGACGGGATGTCTTCCAATATGTACCATGAGCAGCGTCCCACGCAAGTGAAAGAAATCAAAGGAAGTTATGATGCCCGGCCACAGGTCGCTACTGAAAACAACCTCAAATCCTACCGGTTCAGAGGTTTTCAGGTAAAACCCGAACCAGATTATCTCAAAAGCAGAAAAGTAGTCCTGACGAATGCAGATGTGGATATTGCCCTGGCAGCGCCACAGGAATCTACTCGAGACTATTTCTATAAGAATGCCGATTCAGATGAATTGTTATTCATCCACCAGGGAAGTGGTAAGTTAAGAACCCATCTGGGGAACCTTGATTTTAAATACGGCGATTATTTATTGATCCCACGTGGAACCATTTACAAACTAGACTTTGATGATGAGGTGAACAGGATGTTTATTGTGGAATCCCGTCGCCCGATCTATACCCCAAAGAGGTACCGAAATTACTTTGGGCAGTTACTGGAGCATTCTCCCTTCTGCGAAAGAGATATCCGGCAACCATATGAGCTGGAAACCAATAATGAAAATGGGGATTTTCTCATTAAGATCAAAAAAGGAGGTGAGATCTTCGATATGGTCTACGCTTCCCACCCGTTCGATGTGGTAGGCTACGATGGC
>JBEPWW010000048.1:0-11944 GCA_041642215.1 Salinimicrobium sp.
GGAAATTTCTTACTTTTGCAGCTATGGAGAAAAGAAAACTGAAGAACAGCGAACTGGACCGCAAATCCATAACCGAATTCAAAAAAGCAGAGAAGACCCCTGTGATCGTTATCCTGGATAATGTGCGCAGCCTTAACAATATCGGCTCCGTCTTTAGAACGGCCGATGCCTTTCTCATTGAGAAAATATGGCTCTGCGGCATCACCGCGACGCCTCCGCACAAGGATATCCAGAAAACGGCTTTGGGCGCCACCTCTTCTGTTGACTGGGAATATGCCGAAGACGCCCTGGCCCTCACAGCACTACTCCGGGAGCAAAACGTAAAGGTATATGCTGTTGAGCAGGCAGAAGGCGCGCTGATGCTGAACGACTTCAAACCCGAAAAAGGCCAGACCTACGCGCTGGTCTTTGGGAACGAGGTAAAAGGGGTGCAGCAAAAAGTGGTTTCGGCCAGTGACGGGGTCCTGGAGATCCCCCAGCTGGGCAGCAAACACTCCCTCAACATCTCGGTAAGCGCCGGAGTCGTGCTTTGGGATCTTTTTTCCAAACTAACCACAGAATAAAGCCCGGTCAGGGAGAATTTTCCGCATCAAAAAGAGGCTGTCTCAAAAGCCTCATTTACGTCAACCTGTCCCGACACCTCAGGAGTTTTAGGTTCTTATGAACTCTGAAGACCAGAGCAATAAGATTCTGAAACCCGCCTGCGGAACGGGCATGTAAATTCAGAATGACGTTTCAATAGCTTTTTTGAGACAGCCTCTTATGTTTAATTCAGCTGCTGTTTCCTATTGCTTTTCCAGCACCTTTAGAAGTTCCTCGACTCCGCGTTCCAGCTGCTGGTCTCTTCCCTCATCGATAATGCCGGGCATATTCTTCACCTGTATATCGGGATTCGTCTGTTTGTTCTCCATCCAGTCCCCTTCCATATCCTTCGCGCTCACCGGCACGGTTCCCCAGCGGGTACCGTCAGGCAGGCTTTCCCAGCCGGCAAAACTACAGGTACCCGGCACCGGCATGCCCACGCTAAGGCCTATCCCCAGCTGGGTATAGCCGCTGGCATAGCAGTGCCCGTCAGAATACATGCTCTCGTTGAACAGCGAAAGCGTGGGCTTCGTCCAGCGGGAGGTAGGTTCCCCGCCCACTACTTTATCGGCAGTGGCATAGGTAAGAAAAGGTGTCCCTGTAAAGAAAGCGGCTAGATCGGCCACCAGGTCGCCCCCGCCGTTAAAACGGGTATCGATGATCATTCCTTCCCGCTCGTCATATTTCCCCATCATTCGCTCAAAAATGGCGCGATAGGGACCGTCGCTCATCCCGGGAATGTGGACATATCCCAGTCGCCCGTTACTGCGCTCCTCTACTTCCTTTTCATTGATCTTGATGAACCGCTCGTACAGCAATCCGGCCTCCTCCCGCAGGGAAATGGGTTTCACGGTTAGTTGTCTGGGCTCCCTGAGTCCGGCGCCCGAGAGTTCCAGCAGTACGAAGTTGCCTTCTTTCCGGTTCAGGTAAGCGGCCACGTCACGGGTGGGCGCGATGGGCTCCCCGTCTATTTTCTCGATGATCATTCCCGGCTTTACCTCAAAGCCCGCTTTATCCAGAGGACCTCCCCTGATCACTTCTGTTATTTTGATCCCGTTTTCCTTATGATCATAATCCATAAAAATGCCGAGGGCAGCAGTAGCATCTCCATTGGTACTGCTGTTATTGAAGCGCGCACCCGAATGGGATACGTTCAGCTCCCCAAGCATTTCAGAAAGCATTTCGGCGAATTCATGGGAGTTCCCAATGTGGGGCAGGTATTTCTGGTAGTCCTCATAGAGGGCATCCCAGTCGTTGCCGTGGAAGCTGGGCTCATAGAACACATTTTTGTTCCTGATGTAGACATGCTCGAACATATATCTGCGCTCTGCTTCCTCGTCATAGCTCATCTCGCCTTTGATCTTTATGTTCTCGCTGTTCCCCTTGTCCACATCTATTTTTGAGATCTTCCCCTCGCTTAGCAGGTACAGGTTCTTCATTTCCCTGTCCCAGGAAAGGCTTCCCGAAGACGCGTTCAGCTTCACCGCCATTTTCGTCTCCCGGCTGCGCAGGCTGGTCTCCCACAGGTTGAGCTTGTCCTCAAAGCGGGCCAGGTAATACAGCTTGTCCCCTTTTTCTGAAAGCACCGCATCGCTGATGTTAGCAGAATGTATGGTTAGCCGGGCCTTGCGCTCCTTCATTCTCTCCCGGTCAAATTCCAGCTTTTTTGGAGCGGCTTTTTCCTTTTTGGACTTTTTCTTATCCTTTTCGTCCTCAGCCTCCTCTTTTTTGGTGGCCTCCTCTATCTCTTTAAGCAATTTATATTCCTCTTCATCCATATTGAACCGGTCCCAGGCCGCCTGGGTAAAGAACATGGCATACACATCAGATTCGGTCTGTCCGCTGGTGGCGTAGCTTTTCAAACCATGCCTGTTGCTGAACCAGATCATCTGCTCCCCGCCGTTCACCCACTTTGGACGCGCGTCTCTGTAGCCGCTCTCGGTGAGGTTGATACGCTCACTGCCATCTGCCGCCAGCATGAGGACCTCACTGTTGTGCAGGAGTTTGTTCCAGTCTACCAGCAACCATTCACTGTCTGGGCTCCAGGTGAAATATTTATCCCCGTCGCGCATGTGGAAAAGGTCTTTGGGGGTAAGCAGGTCCAGCGTTTTTCCGCTTTCCATATCCAGTACCCGCAGGGTCCTTCTTTTATTGATGTAGGCCAGCTTCTTCCCGTCCGGGGAGAAAGTCGGAAGATAATTGTCTCCGTCTCCCGTTACCAGGGGCTCCTCCTTTAAAAGGGTGGAAGCGTAAAAGAACGGCTCCTCTTCCCTGGTTTTAGTGGTCTTGAAAATGCTCCAGCTGCCATCCCTTTCGCTGGCATAGACCACTCCTTTCCCATCGGGCGTAAAGGAGACAAAGCGTTCCTGCTGCGGGGTATTGGTGATGCGTTTGGTAAGGCTGCCATCCACAGAGGTGACAAACACTTCCCCCCGGGCGATAAAGGCGATCTCCTTACCATTTGGCGACACGTCCATTTCCCGCACGCCATCATTGATCGAAATGTAGTTGTCCATATTGGCCGGGGACTGGGTCCTTATGATCACCTCCACTTTTTGAGGCTCCTCCCCTTCCTTCATGGTATAAAGCTCCCCGTCATAGCCAAAGGCCAGGGTGCCGTTCCCGCGGCTAAGGAATCGCACGGGGTGGGTGGTAAAGGAAGTGAGCTGTTGGGTTTGCGCAGGCTGGGCCAAAGACAGCTTGTGTACATTAAAGCTTCCGCTCTGTTCACTCAGGTAAAACACGGATTCTTCATCTTCTGAAAAAACCGGTTGCCGGTCTTCCCCTTCATACCCGGTAAGCATGTTATGGGTATCTGCTTCGGAATCATACAACCAGAGATCGCGGGTCACGGCCGAAACATGATGTTTCCGCCATTCATTTTCCCCTCCTTTTTTATCCTGGTACAGCATGCGTTTTCGGTCCCTGCTCAGCTGCACATATTCTGCCGGAATGGTCAATATCTGGTCCACACGCCCGGCCTCCACCGGCACGCTGTAAAGCTCCGGCTGATGGGCAGTGGGGAACTGCCGGTGTTCGGCCAGGTCCTGCCGCACAGCGCCAAAGATCACCTGCCGGTCTTCATGGGAAAAACTGTAAGGCTGTTCATCATTACTGTGAAAGGTAAGACGGGTCGCGGGCCCGCCCAGGGCGTCCATGACGAAAACATCAAAATTCCCGTAGCGGTTGGAAGCGAAAGCCAGCTTTTTTCCGTCCTTGCTCCACACCGGCATAAAGTCATGGGCCTGATGAAAGGTAAGCTGCCGCGCCTCCCCTCCTGCGGAAGGAACCCGGTAAAGATCGCCTTTATAGGTAAATGCGATGGCTTCCCCGTTGGGGGAGATCGCCTGGTGCCTGATCCATTTTGGCTCCACCTGAGACCAGCTCGAGAGGCCGGTAAGCAGGAAAGCACAGCTAAAAATGATAAGTTTCTTAAAACACATAGAATTGAATTGTAAAAAGGGGTTGACATTTAGTACCGCAGAAATTTCCTCCTGCCGCAACGGTTCCAAATATACTTAAGCAATAGAAATTTTACGCTACCTTTTATTGGAATACAGCCTAAAAGGAGTAGCCCGGGTTCAGGAAGATCCCTTGGAGCGTAGATACTACTTCGGCCACCATAGTCTGCCGCCCCGTCTTTACTCTAAGACCTGCACCGGTTGTGAGATTTGGTTGGCTTTGTAAACTTTAGACGATCTCCTCCAGCAAACTCAGGTAGTCCTGCCGGTTATTGACAAAGTCCATTTCAGAAATATCGATGATCTTTACATTGAGCCGCGGCTGGCTTTTGATGAAGGACAGGTAGCTTTTATTGATATCTGCCAGGTAATCGGGCTGGATGTTCTGCTCATAGTCCCGCCCCCTCTTCTTTATATTTTCCAGCAGCCGCCCGGTATTTTGATAAAGGTAGATATAGAGGTCTGGCTTCACCAGCTCCCTGTACATGATGCTGAAGAGCTTGTGGTAGAGCGAATATTCATCTTCCTGCAGGGTGATCTTCGCGAAAATGAGCGATTTGAAGACATCATAATCTGAAATGATAAAGTCCTTGAAAAGGTCATATTGCGCCAGGTCATCTGAAAGTTGTTGATAGCGATCGGCCAGAAAGGACATCTCCAGCGGGAAGGCATAACGCGGAGCGTCTTCGTAGAACTTTGGCAAAAAGGGATTATCCTTGAAGCGTTCCAGGATAAGCTTGGCGTTATAATCCTGGGAGACCATGGTCGAAAAACTCGTTTTCCCGGCCCCTATATTGCCCTCTACCGCGATATAATTGTATCTCGATATGACAGGAGCGGCAGGTTTTTCAAGCATTTCTGATATCCTGCTTATTTCTGAAGTATCCCGGGTAGCCTGCAGCAGTTCTTTGATCTTTAATCCCAGAACCGGGTGCTTCACCTCGCCGGCAACATCTGCCAGGGGCATCAGTACGAATTTTCTGTTTTGCATCTCGGGATGCGGCAGCCTCAAAAAGCCGGTGTCGATCACCTCCTGCTCATAGAGGATCATATCAAGATCAATGGTCCTGTTTTGATAGCCCGCGCCTTCTTTTCTTTCCCGGCCCAGGCGGGATTCTATCTGCAACAGGCTGCTCATGATCTCCTGTGGGGAGAACCTGCTGTTGACAGCCACACAGGCGTTTAAAAAAGCGTTTCCTTCAAAGCCCCAGGCCGGGGTTTCGTAGACCCCCGAAATATCGATAATTTGACCTATCTTTAGATGGATTTCCAGGATGGCCTGCCGGAGATATTCCAGGCGATCCCCCTGATTGCTACCAAGGGCGATATATAGAGTTTTAGGAGGATTCAAGGGTTTTTAGAAAATTTTAGTAAGACAGGGATCGTAATTTCACAGCAAATTAAACAAAACAAAATCACATACTCTTAACTTTGTTAGAAAGAGTTTAGAGATTTTGAGCTTGAATGAACGACTCCTTCCATCCCTACTGGCTGCTGTGTAAGAATTTGGTGCAAATCGTATTTTTGGCTCAGAATTAGCATAATACCCAAGAGAAGAATATATTCAAGTATGAAAAAGTTTTTAAAAATAGCCGGGATCGTTCTGGGAGTGATCGTTCTCCTTTTATTCCTTGCTCCTTTTCTCTTTGAAAAGCAGCTTAAGGACCTGGCGCAGAAAACCCTTAACGAGAACATGAACGCCCGGGTGAGCTTCAGTGATCTGGACCTGAGCCTTTTCAGGAATTTCCCCGATGCCACGCTTTCGATGGATGACCTGCTGGTCATCAACAACGCGCCTTTTGAAGGGGACACCCTTGCCTATAGCGAAGAGCTGGTGCTTCAAATGTCTGTTCGGGAACTATTCAAAGGCAGCGATAAACCCAAACGAATAGACGCGATAAAGATCAATAACGCAGTTATCAATGTAAAACTGGACTCCCTGGGCAATGCCAACTATGACATTGCCATTGCAGATGATGCTCCGGTCACCGAGGACTCAGGCAGCGGCTTTCAGTTTGACGTGCAGCATTACGAGATCAACAATTCCCGGGTGGATTATTTTGACGAAGGCTCAAAGATCCGCCTGCTTGTGGAAGATCTCAATCATGAAGGAAACGGGGATTTTTCCGCAGAAACCTCCAACCTCAGCACGTTTTCCACCGCTTTGGTGAGCCTTATGATGGACGGGACCAGCTACCTCAAGCGTAATAAGGTGCAACTGGATGCCGATTTTGAAATGGACCTGGTCAACCAGCGCTATACCTTCCTGGAGAACGAAGCCAGGATCAACCAGCTTCCCCTCACTTTTAAGGGTTATGTGCAGGTCAATGAAGACAACAACGAAATGGATATCAGTTTCAGGACACCTTCTTCCTCCTTTAAGAATTTCCTGGCGGTCATTCCCGAGGAGTATTCCAAAGACATCGCGAACGTGCAGACCAGCGGCGATTTTGTCGTTAACGGCACGATAAAAGGCGTGGTGGACGAGACCCGCATTCCGCAAATGGACATCAGGATCACGTCAGACAATGCCTCCTTTAAATACCCTGATCTTCCCAAAAGTGTGGAAGACATTATTATCGCGGCAGAGATCAAAAATGAGACGGGGCTGGCCGAGGACACCTATGTCAATATCGACAACCTCAACTTCAGGATCGATCGGGATGTGTTCAATGCCAGCGGAAGCCTTCGCAACCTTACCGAAAATATGCTGGTGAACATGAATGTGAAAGGCACCATCAATCTTGCTAACCTCAAACAGGCATACCCGCTGGAACTCGAGCAGGATCTCAACGGGATCGTAACGGCAGATCTTACCACGAGCTTCGACATGAATTCGGTAGAAACAGAACAATACCAGAACATCAACAACAGAGGAAGTGCGACTATCCGCAATTTTAGTTACGCTTCCCCGGAGATCCCCAACGAGATAAAGCTTTCCACTGCCAGGCTCAATTTCCAGCCGGGGACCATTCGGCTGGAAGAGATGCGGGCTACTACCGGCCAGACCGATATGGCCGTTTCAGGAAGCATACAGAACCTGATGGGGTATTTGTTTACCGATCAAAAGCTCAAGGGCCGTTTCCAGGTGAATTCCAATACATTTTCTGTAAATGATTTTATGATTGCCGAGGAAGAAGCTCCGGCAGCAGACGAGGGGTCGCGCGTACCTGCCCAGACCGGCACCTCCAACGGGGAGGCCGTCAAGATCCCTTCCTTTTTAGACGCGCACCTGGATTTTGCAGCCAACAGGGTGCTGTATGACAACCTGGTACTGGAAAACGCCAAAGGGAATCTTCGCATTGTGGATGAAACGGCCACTTTAAACAATGTGACAGCGAACATTTTTGGTGGGAGCATCAATCTTAACGGCAACGTGTCAACGGCCGATGCCGTTCCCACTTTCGCGATGGACCTTAGGCTGAATTCCATTGACATTGCCCAATCCTTCACAGATATGGAATTGTTAAGGAACCTGGCCCCAATCGCCCGCGCCCTGGAGGGGACATTGACCACTGATATTGACCTTAAAGGAAACCTTAACCAGGACCTCACGCCACAACTCCAGACCCTTGCCGGGAATGCGCTCGCAGAGGTTTTAGGGGCGCGTGTAAATCCCGAACAAACCCCGCTTCTTGCCAACCTGGACAACAGGCTTAATTTCGTGGACCTGAATGACCTTAACCTTAAGGACCTCAAGACCAAACTCACCTTTAACAACGGCCGGGTGGAAGTCTCTCCTTTTGATTTTAATATCAAGGGAATCAAGGCAACCGCCGGGGGAAGCCATGGTTTTGACATGTCGATGAATTACAACGTGAGCCTGGAAGTTCCCGCCAGTTACCTGGGCAGTGAGATTGGCGGCACCCTTTCCCGACTCAGTTCGCAGGAGCTTGAGAAAATGACCGTGGACCTGCCGGTAGGCCTTACCGGGACATTCCAGAACCCCAACATCAACCTGAACATCAATCAGGCGGTAAGCAACCTCACCCAAACCATCATTGACAGGCAGAAAGAGGGGCTAAAAGAAAAAGGCCGTGATATACTAACCGATGTGATAAGAGGCAGGACCACCCGTGACACTACTGCGATACAGCAACAGGACACGGTCATTAAGCAGGACACCAGCAGGACCAAGCAGGAAGCGGTAAAGGAAGCCGCAAAGGATATTTTGGGAGGCCTGTTGAAAGGCAAAAAGAAAAAACAGGATACTACCCAGAACAATCAGTAGATCAAATGATATTGAGGGCGACTTCAAAGCCCTCATGCTTTCTCACATTAAAGGCCATGCCATCTTCAAAAATAAGATACTGGCCTTTAATGCCTTTTAGCACCCCTTCGTAAAAAGGCGTTTTGGCAAGGCTTAAGGTTTTGATCTTCCCGGGATATTCCAGGACCGGAAAGGCGATCTCCAGCTCCCGGGAATCTTCCAGGTAATACTTCTGTGCCTCTTCGGGCAGATAGGGCCTCAGCTCTTCTTTGATCTTTGCCAGGTCAAGGTCCTTAAGGTTATTGGTCAACATCTGTCGCCAGTTGGTCTTATCAGACACATGGTCTTTAAGGGCCACTTCAGTAATACCCGCCAGATAGCGATTGGGCACTTCCACCACTTCAATGGCCTCATGCGCCCCCTGGTCGATCCACCGGGTAGGGATCTGGCTTTTTCTGGTGACCCCTACCTTCACATTGCTGGAATTGGCGAGATAGACCACATGCGGCTGCAGCTGGGCCTTTTTTTCATATTCAAGATCGCGGTCCTCCTGGTTAAGGTGGGCCGTACTCAATTCCGGCCGCATCACCCAATCCCCCATCTCGGGCGAGGCCATGAAACAGTTGTAGCAAACCCCGTTCCTGAACACCTTTTTCTGGCGATGACAATGCAGGCAGTGATACCTAAGAAAATTAATGGAAAGCTTTTTTCCCAGCACCTGGTTCACATTCAGGAAATCCTGTTCAAAAATAAGATAGTATTGAACCGTGGAATTCAACTCGGTTTTCATCTTGGTCAAAACGCCTTCGTATGTCATAAAACAGGGGATAATTTAATCTGTAGGGATTTTTTTGTTAGCTACAATAATAGTTTTATTTTTAACCAGCCATTCAAATATGCTGAAGCTTTTAAGCAGGCCCTAAAGATAAAAAGAAAAAATGCCAATTCCATTAGTTCACTCCATTGCTTCCTGGTTCCTCAAGAAGCGCATTCACCAGATGGAATTATTCATAAAATATCCGGACGAGGTGCAGTATGAGCTGCTCAAAAAGTTAATCCACAAGGCGAAGAACACCGAGGTAGGCCAAAAATATGATTTCGCAGGCATCCATAACTACCGGGACTTCGCAGAAAGGGTACCGGTACGTCAATATGAAGATTTCGAAGCCGATTTTGAGCGCAGCCGAAAAGGCGAGCACAACATCTTCTGGCCTACGCCCATACGATGGTTCGCCAAATCCAGCGGGACCACCAATGCGAAAAGCAAATTCATCCCGGTAAGTGAAGAGTCTCTCGAAAACTGTCACTATGCGGCCGGGAAAGATCTGCTGTGCATGTACCTCAACAATAACCCCGAATCCCAGCTCTTTAGCGGGAAAAGCCTGAGACTGGGGGGCAGCAAGGAACTTTACTGCGAGAACGGGACCCAGTTCGGGGACCTTTCGGCCATCCTTATCGACAACATGCCGTTCTGGGCCGAGTACAGCAGCACCCCCAGCAATGAGGTTTCCCTGATGAGCAACTGGGAGGTGAAGATGCCCGCAATTGTCAATGAAACCATGAATGAAAAGGTTACCAGCCTGGCAGGAGTACCATCCTGGATGCTGGTCCTGCTCAATAACGTCCTGGAGACCTCGGGCCGCGATGACCTCTTCGACATCTGGCCCAACCTGGAAGTGTATTTTCACGGAGGCGTGAACTTCCTTCCTTATGCAGAACAATACCAAAAGATCCTTCCGCGGGACAACTTTCGCTACTATGAGATCTATAATGCTTCAGAAGGATTTTTCGCCATCCAGGACAGCAATGATTCAAAAGAATTACTGCTCATGCTGGATTACGGAGTGTTTTACGAATTCATCCCCATGGACAGTTTTGGAAATGAGAACGAAAAGGTGATCCCCCTTTCCGAGGTGGAAACCGGGAAGAATTACGCGATCCTTATCACTACCAATGCCGGGCTGTGGAGGTACAAGATCGGGGACACGGTGCGGTTCACCTCCCTGAGGCCTTACCGCATCAAGGTTACCGGCAGGACCAAACACCACATTAATGTATTTGGGGAGGAGCTTATCATCGAAAATGCTGAAGAAGCATTGAAAAAAGCATCCCAAAAGACAGGGTGTGAGATCGTGGACTATACTGCCGCCCCTATTTTTATGGAAGGAAAAGAAAAAGGCGCTCACGAGTGGGTGATCGAGTTCAGAACACCGCCGCAGGACCTTAAGCTGTTCATGAAGATCTTTGATGAGGCCCTGCAGAGCATTAACAGCGATTATGAAGCAAAGCGGTTCAACAACATGACCCTCAATCCGCCCACCATACACCAGGCAAGGGAACGGCTTTTCTACGACTGGCTCAAGAAACGAAATAAACTGGGCGGCCAGCATAAGATCCCCCGGCTTTCCAACCAGCGCAACTATGTGGAGGAGTTACTTGAAATGAACTCCTGACCTCTTTTCCCGCAGCGATAAGAAATAAAAAGAGCCTCACATATTTGTGAGGCTTTCTTGTTTCTTAAGCTTATGCCTAACGGAAAAGCATCTAAAGGGTCTTCGCGACTTTTTCTATCGCATCAATGGTGGCATCCAGGTCCTCATAGCTGAGGGCATCTGTAAGAAACCAGGTTTCAAAGGCACTCGGCGCTATGTAAACCCCGTTTTCCAGCAAGCCATGAAAGAACTTCCTGAAGGTTTCGTTGTTCCCTTTGGCAGCAGAAGCAAAATCGACCACCGGTTCTTCCGCGAAATGCACAGAGATCATGGAGCCTTTCCTGTTAATGGTATAGGTAATATTGTTTTTTGTCAATACCCTGCTTATTCCCTTGTGCAGGTATTCGGTCTTTTCGGCAAGGCTGTTATAGATCTGCGGGGAATTGTTCAGTTCGGTAAGCATGGCCAGCCCTGCAGCCATTGCCAGGGGATTCCCGCTCAGGGTTCCCGCCTGGTACACCGGTCCTGTAGGGGCCAGGTAATCCATGATCTCATCGCGCGCGGCAAAAGCACCTACCGGCAGGCCGCCGCCAATAACCTTCCCAAAACACACGATATCTGCTTTTACACCGGTCAATTCCTGTGCCCCGCCTGCCGCGAGTCTAAACCCGGTCATCACCTCATCAAAGATCAGCAGCACATTGTGCGCGTCACACAGCTTGCGCACGCCTTCCAGGAATCCTGCCTTTGGCGGGATACAACCCATATTGCCGGCAATAGGTTCCAGGATGATCGCCGCGATCTCCCCCTCATTGGCCTCCAGGAGTGTCTCCACACTATCCAGATCGTTGAAGGTAGCCAGCAAGGTATCTTTGGCCGTACCCGAGGTCACCCCCGGGCTGTTGGGCGTTCCAAAAGTAACCGCCCCGCTGCCTGCCTCGATCAGGAACGAATCGCTATGCCCGTGGTAACACCCGGCAAATTTGATGATCTTTTCCCTCGAGCTGAAGCCACGTGCAAGCCGCACCGCACTCATACAGGCCTCGGTCCCCGAATTGACGAACCGTATCTTGTCGATATTGGGCACCATGGAAACCGCCAGCTCGGCAATGCGGGTTTCTATTTCTGTAGGCGTACCAAAAGAGGTTCCTTTTTTCGCTTTTTCGATCACAGCATTCACCACCGGCTCAAAGGCATGTCCAAGGATAAGCGGACCCCATGAATTGATGTAATCTATATATTTATTTCCATCTTCGTCA